>JAEMPZ010000052.1 GCA_022759065.1 Acidobacteriota bacterium
CTCCCTTTCCTCCCTGACCTCCCTGTTAAAATTGCGGATGATGGATGATAGATGATGGATGAGGGCAAGATCGCCGCGGCACACCTGACTCCTGACGCCTGACGCCTCACTTTCCCATCCGTGTCCATCCGTGTTCATCTGTGGTTAATTGGCTTCTTCTTCCTCCGTGCCCTTGGCGCTGGACCCTTGCATCTTTTCCCCTTATAGCTTCTCCGTGTCTCTGCGCCTCTGCGGTGAGCTTCTTCCCTTCGTGTCCTTTGTGCCTTTGTGGTGAGATTGCCTTTTCCTCCGCGTCGGGTCGTCAGAAGCTCCACATGACGCTGAGGCGGGCGCAGAGGGGATAGGCCGGGGTCAGGTAGTCATCCCATCCGTTGGTTATGCCTCGTCCGGCGTAGCGGTGGTCGAGAAGGTTTGAAACCGAGGCGCGGACCGTCAGGGCGCGGTAGCGGTAACCGGCGGAAAGATCGGCGGTCGTATAGCCGCCAAGCTGCGGCCTGGTGTTTGAGAGGTCGTTGTCGTAGAGTTGCGGCCCCACGAAGTGAAACGAGAATTGCGTGTTCCAGCCATGGCCGCTCCACGAGGCGCCTATGGTTCCCAGGCCGCGGGGCGTCATTGGGATGCGGCTTTGCGCGTAGGGGCCTTTGGTTATCAGCGTCTCGGTGTAGGAGGCTTCCGCGAAAGCCGAAAAGCCGTGGCCGAGTGGTATGTTTGCCTGTGCCTCCAGGCCGCGGCGCCTGGAAGCGGCGACGTTCATGTTCTCTCCGATGAACCACTGCGGGTCGGTCAGCACAAATACCACCTCGTTGCTCAAATCCATCCTGAAGGCCGTGAAGGTCAGGCGCGTTCCGCCTTTTATATAGCGCCACCCCGCTTCCCAGTCCCTGGCGCGCGAGGGGACGAGGTCCGGGTTGGAGTAGAAGCCGGGATAGGCGAAGAGGTCAACTACGGTGGGGATTCGGTAGCCTTCGCTGAAAGTCAGATAGGCGGAACTGAAGGGCGTCGTGTGGTATAGAAGCCCGAAGCGGCGCGTGTTTTCGCGAAAGACCCTCGTGGCGTCGTTCGGCGCGTAAAGGTGATCATTATAGTCGTAAGAGGCCCTGTCCCCCCTGAAGCCGGCTATGAGATGAAGGCCGCCGTAGCCGCCGTCCGCGGAAATCCATCCCGCGGCGAGATGTTCGCCGACGCTTGTCTTGGAGGCGATAAACTTGTTGCCGCCGTAGATGTCGGTGTAGTAGCCCTCGCCGTCAAAGCGGCCCGAAGCTCCCTCCGCGCCAGCAGAGATGTCCCAGCTCCATTTCTGGCGCGTGCCGCTGTTTCTGGCCGAAGCGATGGCGCCGTCCAGCGATTCGCTTCCGGTCGTAAAGAATCCGCTGCCCCAGCGCCCGGTCGTAAGCGTGTCGCGGTCGTGCCTGCGCGAGTAGGCCTGCGCGTCGAAGGCCCAGCCGCCCGAAAGCGCTGCCTTGTAGCCCAGCGATGCGATGCGGCGCCTGCCCCTTGTGTTGTCGGCCAGGTTGAAGGGGGACTGGCGGGGGTCTTGCGCGTATTCCTCCGGCGTCAGGCTTCCCGGGTCGTTCTCCCTGCCGCCGTCGTACATCAGAAGCAGGGCCAGCGATTGGTTTGATGGGAGCGTCACGTTGAACCGCGCAAGCGCGTCATCGAGGCGGTAGCCGTCGTTCTGGCGCCAACCGTCCGAGCGCGCCGTTTGGCCCGCCGCGTAGAACTCCACGTCGTTGATGGTTCCGCTGGCGTGAAGGCGGCCTGATTCCTCGCCGTAGCTGCCTCCAGCGGCTTGCAGGTCGAGCCTAGGAATTCCCGGATCGCGCTTTGTTACGAGGTTCACGACGCCTCCCAGCGCTCCTCCGCCGTAGAGCGGCGCCGAAGCCCCGGCATAGACTTCTATCCTTTCGAGGTCCTCGACGGGGATGCTGTCAAGGCGAACCGAGTTGTCCTGCAGGTCGTTGAGCCTGACGCCGTCGAGGAAAACGGCGACGCTCGTTCCGTCAGGGAAAGCTCTCAGGTCAACGGTTGACTCGCGCGGGTTCCCGGTCTGGTTGTGAAGCGCGATGGAGGGGAGAACCTCCAGCGCATCCTGGACGGTCGTAGCACCGGAAGCCTCGATCTGATCGCGAGTCACCACCGCTATGGGCGCCGCGGCATCAAGAATCTGTCTTTCCGAGGCTGGCAGCCTGTCGCCATAGACGGTGACCGTGCTTTGGTAGTTTTGAAGCGCCTCGCGGGCGTCTTGCGCTTGCGCGCCAAGAGCGAGCGAGAGCGAGAAGAGAGCAAGGCAAGTTAGACGCGAGACGTTAGACGTGAGACGCGGGAATAAAAAAGAGTCGGAACGCATCGGTTTCTCCTTTCGTGGCCATCTTTCTTGGCGCCTTGGTGTCTTGGTGGTGGAGCCTTCTTCTTATTCAGCATTCATAATTCCTGCTTCATGCTTGCCTTTGCCCGGGTCAGGGAACCAGCAAGTAATACCATCCAGCTTCGTTGGTATTAGCGGGGTGTGGTAGACCTTTTCAAGAAGAGCGCCTTGTTCCTCTTCCTTGTTGGGGAAAGGAGCAAGATGACCTGAACGGCCCAGGATGAAAAGGTCGAAGCCCCAGAGCCTGGGAAAGTTCACGTCGTGCGTGGCCAAAAGTATGGAGCGCCCATCTCCGGCCAGCCGCCCTAGAAGGTGGTGAAGCATCACCTGGCTGCGAAGGTCGAGGTGGCTTGCCGCCTCATCCAAAAGGAGCGCGGGAGTTTCCTGGACCAAAGCTCTCGCCAGCACCACGCGCTGGGCCTCCCCGCCGCTCAGCGTCGCTGCCGGGCGCTCCCAGATGGCCTGAAGGCCGAGCGCTTCGCGGGCCTCGTTAAGCCTTTGTTTGATGGGGCGTGGCGCGGGCGGCTTTTCACGGTGAGGGTAATCGCCTAATGCGACGATGTCTTTCACCGGCCAATCACCGGGCAGCAGCGAATTTTGCGGGACGTAGGCGACTCGCTTCGCTCTGTCCAATGGAGTGGCTTGCCCGAGCGGGATCGCGTCAACGGAACAGCGGCCTAAGGAGGGGAGTAGAAGCCCCGCCGCGAGCTTCAATAGGGTGGACTTTCCGGCGCCGTTCGGCCCTGCCACGGCGGAAACGCGGCCTTTGGGGAAAACGGCGCAAAGGCGGTCAAAGAGGGCCGGGCCGCCGGGATAGGCGAAAGTCACGTCATCGAAAGCGATCAATGCTCCGCCCTCTTCATCATTCAACCGTCATGCTTGCTTTATTGGCCCTTACCATCAGCCAGAGAAACGCGGGGGCGCCCAAGAGGCTCGTGTAGGCGCCAACCGGAAGAAGAACCCATGGCGCAAGCGCCTTGGCCCCGGAGTGAGCAAACAGGAGAAGCGCCGCGCCCAAAAGGCACGAAAGTGGGACAAGCGTCCTGTGGCGATGGCCGCTTAAGGCCCTGGCCGCGTGGGGGATCAGGAGTCCTATGAAGCCTATCATGCCACAGAGCGTGACGGCGGCGGCGGCAAGGAGAGTTCCCGCGGCCATCGCCCGCGACCTGACCCGGTCAACGTCAGCCCCGAGCGCAAGGGCCTCATCGTCCGCAAGCAGCAGAAGGTCCAAGGTTCGTGATTTGTAAACGGCCCAAGCGCCCAAAATGGCAACACAGGCCAAGAGGAGCGATGGTTCCCACACAGGGGGCGTGGGAACGTAGCCGAGCAGGAATACGGTCACCTGGGCAATCTGGCCCGGTGATAGAAGGGCCGCCAGCACGCGCGCGGCGGCAGCGAAGGCGGTATTGGCAATCACTCCTCCGAGAAGCAGCGCCACGACTCTTCCGCGAGCGGCTCTTCGAAGTATGGAAAGCGTCGCCATGCCAGAGACAAAAGCGCAAAGCGCGCGCGCGGGAAGGATGACCGCGGCCGCTCCGTCGCCGAGTATCAGCAGCGCCGAAACCGAACCGAAGGCGGAACCCCCGGCCACCCCCATCACGTATGGATCGGCAAGGTTGTTGCGGAGCGAAAGCTGGAACAAAAGCCCAGAGAGCCCCAGGGCCGCGCCGGCGCCGGCCGCGGCCAGCGCCTCGGGAACCCGAAGGCCGAAAATGATTCTTGCGCGAGAAGCTTCGGAAAGGCCGCCAAGATCAGCGCCCAAAAGCAGAGCGCACGCAATGCCCGCGATAAGGGCGAGAAGGCCGATAGATAGCGCAACGGCCTCGCGCCTTGTCATCTCTTTTGAGCCCTGTGCGCCTTTGTGTCCAGTTGTTTCTCTTCCCTTGCGCGGGAGAGCGCCTCTACGGCGTCAGCCGTTCGCGGGCCGGGGCGCACGAGCAGGTCCGCGGGAATCTCGATCGGGAGGCATGGCTTGTCCACCATCCGGTTCAACCTGTTCACGAGCCGTTGAGCTTCGCCGGAGCTGATGTCGCCCGACGGAAAAATAAGGTAGTCGGGTTTCAGCGCCGCCAGCGTCTCGAGAGAGACGGCTGGGTAAGCCTCGCTGTGAGCCGTGAATGCCGCGCGGAAGCCCGCGGCACGAAGCAGATCGGAGAGAAAAGAGGCCGGCCCGGCCACCACGAGGGGCTCAATGTTGACGATGACCACTGCCTGCGGCAACAGGTTTCCTCGGGGAGTGGAGCAAGCGGTGATCCTGCTCATCATCGAAGCGGCGAGTTCCCTGGCCTGTTTCGCGTGGCCGGTCTTAAGCCCAACATCGCTGATGCATTCGTAAAGCTCGGCGAGCGTATCAATGCGGTAGGAATAGACCGGAATGGGAGCCCTCTTCAGGGCCTCCAACTGAGGCTCCCCCTGCATTCCCTCAATTGTGAAACAAGCGGCCGCGCCACGCGCGATTATGCCTTCGGCGTCAACGCCCGAATAGGAAGCTACCACCGGCAGCGAGGCGGCTTCTTTGGGATAGTTCGCGGGGGCGCACACGCCGATTGTCTCCGCCCCGGCTCCGATGGCGAAGAGTATCTCGTTCATGCTTGGCGCGAGGCTTGCCCAACGATGAGAGGATGGTTGTGGAGCGGAGGCTGTTTTACAAGAGGCGGCAAATAACAGCAGCAGCGCGGCCAAACGGAATAAAGCGTTTGGATGTCTTGCTCGCGTTGGTGAAAGCCGGCCACGCCACATGGGTTCCTCTTTGTGATCCGGAGCCCCAATGGCGCGCGCTCAGTCCCCCCCTCGGGGGCTGACAGCCGTGCGTCCTCAGGCAGGTCTCCTGGCTTGCGGGTCGTCCTACTCGCGGCGCCTTCCCACCCTCATCAGGGCAGTGGCTTAGTGCCGCTTTCGTAGCCGCTCACAGTGGCGGGGCCGCGGCCGATTTTCACGGCCTTCCCTTTTCACCCCGGATCGGGGCACCTTGGACAATAGTAAAGGAAGTTAGAGCTACTCGCCCTCTTCCGCGAACTCGTTCTTGACGCCCAACCTCATGCAGGCGGCGCCGTGCATCTGCAATGCCGCCTTCTTGGCTTCCTGGAGGGTGGCAAGCCGCTCCTTGACCTCTGCCAGCTCCTTCTCTATCTGCGCGTCAATCTCTTTGATCTCGTCGCGCGTCTGGTTGAGAGCGTCCTGATAAAATTTCTTCTGTTTGTCTGTCAGGCTCACGGGCACCTCCTCCTGCGTTATTTTATCTTGAGCTGAACGGGGAACGTCAACTTTGTTTTCACTGGGACGTTGTCCTTGATGGCCGGCGAGAACTTCATGTTTAGCGCCGCCTTCGAGAGCGTGTCACCCATTCCATAGTCTGGATTGGGCGCTTTCACCACGCGGGCGGCCGTCACTTCGCCGCGTTCATTGATGTCGGCTTCGATGTAGATGGTGCCCTGCAGCCGGTTGGTCCTGGCCTGGGGCGTGTACTCGACCTTAAGCGGCGTGAGCTCGCGGGGCTTAACGTTCACGGCGAATATCTCGACGAAATCCCCCGGTTTTGTCGTCTGCGCCGCGGCTGTCTGCGCCGCTTTTTCCGCTTCGGCCTTCTTGCGCGCCTCTTCCTCGGCGGCCTTTCTTGAGGCTTCGGCGGCGGCCGCCGCCTCAGTGGCCTTCATTTGCTCGTCGGCGGTCTTGGCCTGAACGGCCTGGTCCTTGACCTGCTGGGCGAGCGTCAGGCCCTGCTTCGCTGTTTGCGCGGCGGCGTTATACTCCTCGACCGTTTTTGCCCGCTTGTAGAGCTTGTCAATGTTGGCCTTGCTCTGTTTCAGCGAGTCGAGGGCGGCCGTGGCGTACTGCGCGGCCCCGGCCTGTTCGGCGGCGGAGATGGCATCGTCAAAGGACTTGACCGCCGCCGCTGCCTGCTCCCTGGCGGCCTTCGTCTCCGCCTCGGTAGCTGGCGGCGCTCCGGGAGCGGGCGCTGCCGGTTTAGGCGGTTCCAAAACCGGCGGCGTGGCAGGGGCCGGCTGCGGCTGCGCCGGGGCGGTGGAAGCCGAAGGCGCGGCAGGCGGTGGAGCCGAAGGTTTCTTGGAACCGGATACAGCGAAAATGACGATGACAAGAACGACGACAGCCGCCGCTATTCCCCCGATGACATAGAGCTTCTTCTTGTCGGATGACTGCTCCTCGCGCATGGACTTGAACATGCCGGCGCTCTCTTCCGCGGCCTGCGGGACCGGCGCCTGCTTTGGCTCGTCCTTCCGGGGCGGCTTTTCCTCGGCGGGGGAGGGCTGCTGCTGCGGTTTGGGAGAAGGCGCTTGAGGCTTGGGCTGAGGTTTCTCTTCGGGAGGAGGCGCCTGCTTCTTTAATGGGGCTGGCTTTCCCCGCTGGAATTTCGACGGCTTGGCTTCTGCCTTCGATGCGCTCTCAGGGGCCGGAGCGGCTTGGGGTTGGGCCTGCGGCTCGGCTTGCCTGTCGGCGCTCTCTTCCAGCTTGGAGTCAGCGTGTTCGCGCGCCAGAAGCTGCAACGCCTCCTTCTTGTACACGTCGGGGAAAATCGCCGTGAGGAACTCGACCGCGTGGTACGGGCCGGGCAGCGCCTTCCATTCCTGGCGCGCGAACCGTTCGAGGTCGAGCTGGAGCGCCTTGCAATCCGGGTAGCGCCGAGAAAGGTCCTTCTCCAAGGCGCGGCGGAGTATTTTTTCGAGCCCCTCCGGGATGCTGGACCTGAACTCCGCGAAATCGGGCAGCTTCGCCTCGCGCACCTTTTCGAGGATGGACATCTCCGAGTCGCCGTAGAAAAGCTTTCGGCCGGTGAGCATCTCGAAAAGGACGATGGCAAGGGAGAAAATGTCCGTGCGCGCGTCGGTCGGGCGGCCAAAGGCCTGCTCCGGGGACATGTAGAGCAGCTTGCCCTTCAGGGCGCCGGACTGCGTGTGGCTGGCTTTTGACGCCGCCTTGGCTATGCCGAAGTCCACAAGCTTGACCTCGCCAACGGAGGAAATGAGAATGTTCTGCGGGGAGACGTCCCTGTGGACAAGGTGCATCGGCTTGCGGTCGCTGTCTTTCGCCACGTGAGCGTAATGGAGGGCGGAGGCCACCTGCTGGGCGACGAAGACCGCCGCGCGAGTAGGGAAAAGCTTGCCTTGCTCGTCAAGAGCCCTTAGTATGGCTCGCAGGTCTTTGCCTTCGACGTATTCCATTGCTATGAAGTAGGCGTCTTCCAGCTTGCCTAGATCATAGATGTGGGCGATGTTTGGATGGTTCAGTTGGGCGGCAAGCTTGGCCTCGTCAATGAACATCGTGACGAAGTCCGAGTTGGCCGCGAGGTGCGGCAGGATGCGCTTGATGGCGACGATGCGCTGGAATCCCTCAAGGCCGGTCTGCTTTGCCTTGAAAAGTTCAGCCATTCCACCGACGGCGATCTTGTCCATGAGGATGTATTGGCCGAAGGTAACGCCCTCTTCCTTGGCCGGCGTCCCCTCTGGTTTAGCCGCGGCCGCTGGCTCCTCCGCCTTTGCGGGAGGCGGCGGCGCTTCGGCTTTGGGGGCTTGGATTACCGGTTCAGGCGGCTTTGGCGGCGGGATCACCGGCTCGGGAGGCTTTGTCTCGGCAACTGGAGGCTTTATCGCGGCTTGGGGCTTGGGCTTCAAACGCACGCCCGAAAGCGTCTCCTCCAATTTCTTGTCAAGCTCCTGCTTGGACCTGTCGGCAAGGCGCTTGACGCCCGTGTCCTGCGTGATGATGGGGCGCAACAGCGCCTTGTCCAAATCGTCGGACGCAATTGCCACCGGCGGTTTGAGTTCCTCCTGGACTTGCGCCTTTGGCGGTTGGACCGGCGGCGGTGGCGGTGGCGGCGGCTCGACCTTCGGTGGTGGTGGCGGCGGCGGAGGAGGAGGCGGTGGTGGCAACGGTTCGGGCGCGGACACCTCCTTGATCACGTCCCCGAACAGCTCTTCCGATGTCAAGGCCTTCTCCGGCAGTGGCGCAGCCGGCTCAGGCTCGGGCATTGGGGGTATTTCAACGTGAGGCACAACGGGCGTAGCCCCTGATGGCTTGCCTCCGCCACGCTTCATGCCGACGCGAAGCCCTGAAAGGGTGTCTTCAAGCGCTTTATCAATGTCAAATGCGGCCTGGGTGGCCGACGCCGCCGGTTTCGCTTGTTCGGGTTTTGGCGCCTCGGAAACCGGCGCGGGTTTGGGGGCCGATACAACTGGCTTTGGCGCAAGGTAGCGTTCGAGCGTCTCGCTGAGAACGTTTTCGTCAACCGGATCCTCGAGGTAGTCAGCCGCCCCGTATATCTTTATCGCGTCACTCTTGTACTTGCGAGACTTGTAGATGCTGCAGTGCATGACCACTGGAACCGGCCTGGAGCCAGAGCGTTCGACCATCTCTTGGCAGACCTGAAAGCCGTGCTTCTTCGGAAGCATCGTCCTTAAGAGGACCAGGTCCGGGTGAAATTGATCGAAAACCTCAAGCGCGGCGGCGCCATCCTTGGCCGTTTCAACCTCGTAAAGGTCCTTTGGAATAAGGCTTACAAGGCGTTCCAGCGACTTGGGCTCGTATTCAACTACCAGCACGCGTTTCTTAGCCATAGGTCAAACCCCCGGGGAGAAAAACACCCTCAAGCGCAGGGTAGCACGCCCGCCGCCGTTTTTCAATAGGGCTGCCGCCCCGCCATCAATGACCGCATCATGCCTTTGAGGCCCGTGCGCTTCAACTGTTGCATCATTTTGCGCATCGCCAGGTACTGCTTGAGCACCCTGTTGACGTCGCTCACGGAGACGCCCGCGCCCGAAGCTATGCGCTTCCGGCGGCTGCCGTTGATGACCTGGTGGTGCGACCGTTCGTATGAAGTCATGGAGTCGAGAACCGCTTGGACCTTCGTGATCTCGCGCTCATCAATCTGTGACGGGTCGAGCCCCTTGAGCGCCCCGGCGCCTGGAAGCATTCCTATTACCTGCTGCAATGGCCCCATTTTGCGCATTTGCTTTAGCTGGGAGTGGAAATCTTCTAGCGTGAATTCGGAGTGGCGAAGCCTTTCCGCGGTTTTCAGCGCCTCCTCGGCGTCAACCGAGGATTGGACCTTTTCGATAAGGCCGATGACGTCGCCCATGCCCAGGATGCGTGAGGCCATCCTGTCGGGATAAAAAGGCTCCAAGGCGTCGAGCTTCTCGCCCACGCCGACCATTTTTACCGGAAGGCCGGTGACCGCCTTTACCGAGAGGGTCGCTCCGCCCCTGGCATCGCCGTCGGCCTTTGTGAGGATGACGCCCGTCAAGGCGACCTTTCCGAAGAAGGCCTTGGCCGTGGCCACCGCCGACTGGCCAATCATCGCGTCCGCGACGTAAAGGCTCTCGTGCGGAGAGACGGCTGACGCCAGGCGGGCAAGCTCTTCCATGAGCGCTTCGTCAACGTGGAGCCGCCCAGCCGTATCCAGGATCACCCTCTGGGCGCCGGTCCTTTTAGCCTCCGCGATGGCGCCTTTGGCGATGGCAATAACGTCGGTACTGCCCTTTGGGTCATACACCTTGGCGTTAACCTGGCGGGCGATCACCTCCAGTTGCTGTCTCGCGGCCGGGCGATGGACGTCGGCAGGCACCAGAAGAACCGAGTGGCCGTCCTTTTGGAAAAACCGCGCCAACTTGCCGGCGGTGGTCGTCTTTCCGGAACCCTGGAGGCCGACCAGCATGACTATTCCTGGAGGGACGGAAGGGAAGCGCAGCTTTGAGTCGCCCTCCCCCAGGACCCTCACCAGCTCGTCATTCAGGATTTTCAGGAAGTGCTGGTCCGGCGTGAGGCTCTTCACCACCTCCTGGCCGAGGGCCGTGGCCTTTACGCCTTCAAGCAGGTCGCGCACAACCGAGACGTGGACGTCCGCCTCTAAAAGGGCGAGCCTTACCGCGCGGAGGCTTTCCTGGATGTTCTGCTCGGATATCCGCCCCTGGCCTTTAAGCGACCGGACGGCCTGCTGTATGCTCTGCGTCAGCTTTTCAAACATTACGCCGCCTTCTTTTCAAGGACATTATCGCGGTTGCCCTCTTTGGATAGTATTGCAACAGCCTTCTGGACCACCGCGTCAAGCGGCGCGATGGCTTCGAAGGCGCCGGCCTGCCCCGCGGTCAGCGCCATGAATTCCCTCATGAGCGTAAGCCGCGTATAGGGAAGAGCGTCGTTCCACTCCTTCGGCGTATACTTCTCTCCAGAGGCGTCAACCGCCTGTTGGAATCTAGCTATAAAAGCGTCAGAGCGGACCGTGTCCGCCGTCAACCCGTCTTTTTCAAATTCGCGCGAGACGAAGTCGAGGTAGGAACGCCGCTGTTCCAGCCGAACCGCAAGCTCGGGCAGTTTGTACGGCGCCACTGGAACGTCTGGCTCGATCCCGCCGCCGCCATAGACGCTTCTTCCGTTATCGGTATGAACAGCGGGCCCCGCCGGCGCGGCGTTGGCCTGCTCGGCGTCCTCTGGATAAAAGTAAGCGTCGTATGATGTGAAGTCCCGCTGAATGCATCGGCCGGAGGGGGTATAGTACCTGGCCGTCGTTATGGCGGCGGCGCCTCGGTCCAGCGGCGTAACCGTCTGAACGAGGCCTTTCCCCCATGAACGCTCCCCGACGACCGTCGCCCTGTCGTGGTCCTGCAAGGCGCCGGCGACGATTTCCGAAGCGCTGGCCGAACCCTGGTTTATCAGCACCACAACTGGAAGGTCAAGAAATGGGCCGTCTTCCTCGGCGTAATAACGGCGGACCATATCCGCCCTGCGCCCCCTGACGCTCAGCACCTCCTGCCCCTTTTTCAAAAAGAGGGAGGCCGTGCCAACGGCGGCAGGCAATGATCCGCCCGGATTCTCCCGCAGATCGAATATCAGGGACTTGGCGCCTTTAGCCAACAACCCGTTGATGCTCGAAGTGACCTCGTCAACGGTCTTCTGGCCGAACGTGTTGAGCTTTATGTAACCGGTGGCGCCGCTGAGAATCAGCGAGAACGCGACGGTATACTTGGGGATGGGGGCTCGCTTCAGCGTCATCGTCTGAGGCGGAGCGGTTCCTCGGCCTATCGTGATCGAAACCGGCGTCCCCAGCGGCCCCTTCAGCTTTCGTACCGCGTCGCGGATTGTCATCTGGCTCGTCGGATGGCCCTCGATTTCCAGGATGAGGTCGCCAGACCTCAAGCCGGCGCGGGCCGCGGGAGTGTCGGGAATCGGCTGGACGACCAGCACGGGGCTTGTCGCCGTCGGCTTGGCAACCTGCATTCCGAGGCCATAGAAGTGGCCCTCCTGGTCCTCCATCAGCTCCTTGAACATCTCGGGAGTGTAGTAGCTGGAATGAGGGTCCAGGTGGCCCAGCATCCCCTGAAGCGACGCGGCCACGAGGTCATCCTGCGAAGGCGGCTTTGCCGCGTGAGCTTCCACCAGCACCGCGGCCTGCTCGAAGAGAGTCACGGCCTTTTCGCGGCCGGAGGATTCGCCCGTTGCAAACGTCTTCTCCGGCCAGCTTCCAGAGGCCCAGAGCGCAAAGGCCAAAAGAATCGCGAGTAGGCAGAGTCGGCGCGGCGCAACCATAAGC
>JAEMPZ010000205.1:0-7346 GCA_022759065.1 Acidobacteriota bacterium
TGCCGCTCGTGTCCGTAGTAGTAGAGGCAGTCGAGGCGCCGGTAAGGCTCATGGTCACGCCCGAGGCGATTGCGCCGCTGACAGTGCCGGAGATGCTGTAGGTGGTGCCGGTGCCAGGCGTGGCGGACTTAACCGCGGCCAGCGTGCCGATGCAGGAGCCGCCCGCGCTGTTATAGGTTCCCGTATAGCCGACGACTGAATAATAGTATGTTACGCCAGGAGCCACGACGCTGTCGGTGTAGCTCGTGCTGGTCGTCGTCGCAATAGGCATGAGGCTGGCCGTGGAACTGATCTCGTTGCGAAGAACCACATAACCGGTTGCGCCGGAAACCGCGGTCCATGAGAGGCCGATGTTGCCCGAGCCAGCCGTCAGCGTAAGCGTTGGCGCGGTCTGGCTGATCGTGCAAGTCGTAGAGTCAACGATGTTGCTATAGGTCGAGCAAGCCACGCCGTGGAGGTTCAGAGCCTTGTAAATCTCGGCGCCGTGCGGCGTGCCGTCGCTTAAGTTGCCGTTGTCGTCATCAACAGCCAGGTAACACATGAACCAGTTGCTTGTTCCGCAGCCGTTTGCGGTCGAAGTAGAGGAGCAGGTGTAGGCATCGCCGGCGGTCGGCCTGGAAAGGTAGAAGAGACGGTCCATGATGAACCAAGCCGTCTGGGCATCCATCCCGCTCTTGGATGGCAGGCCGTAGGTCGTATTAGCGCCCAGGGTGTAGTCCGCCTCGGACATTATGTAGGATTCGCAGTGGCCTTCATAGCCGCAGGGGCCTGGATAGCTCGAATCCTTGGAGCAGTGGTAACCGGTGCTGCCGCCCAACTGAGAGGGCTTGGCCGGCGTCTGGCTTGAATGCTTCGTATAGTCGGCGTCGCGAATGCCGGTGCAGGCGGTGCAGGCGTTGCCGTAACCGGAGCACTGCTGGCCCGGAATGAAGTTGACGCCGATGCAGGACTGGTGGGTCATCAAGATGGCGTTGGTGTCGGCGTACATTTCGGAAGAGCCCACCGTCGAGGAGGGGCTGCCGTCGTTTGCGTCAAGCCCGTGGCCCACTTCGTGCAAAAAGACGGTTGGCAGCTCGCCGGTGTTCGAGCAGCCGCCACCGGACTTGAAGAAGTTGACCCCCGTGCCGTCCCAGTAGGCGTTGCAGGTCTGGCTCAGGTTGACTTTGTCCGTAAGCTGGCCTTTCAGCCATGAGTTGTTTGGCAGCCAGGCCATCGCCTTTTCTTTCCAAAGCGTGAGGTGGTAGTAGGTGCTGCGCGCCGCGTGAGTGTTACCCGCGCCGCCGACGCCCGGCGTCGTGCAGTCGGTTCCGCTCGAGGTGCCGAAGCTTAGGTCCGCGGGAGCAGTGCCACTCAGCGAGATTGAGCCGCAAGAATCGGAGACCTTGACGTACTTGCCCGCCAGCGTGCAAGTCATCGTGCCGCTCGTGGCGGAATAGTTGCCCGCCGCGTCGGCATAAGTGCTGCTCGCCACGTCTGCGTATGGGAATGGCACAACCTTCTCGGTATCAAGGTTTGAGGTGACGTAGATGCCGCCCTTGATGGAGCCGTATTCGTTCGCATCCCTGAAAGCAAGCACCTCGCCAGTGTGGGCGTCAATCTTGGCTTCCCAAGTCCCCATCACGCCGGGACGCCTGAAAGCCACCGTGTAAACGAGGTGGAACTCAACGCCCTGGCCAACCGGGCCATTATAAACGCCGATGTCGCCCTGAGGGGCGAGAGGAAGAATGCTCAGGCTGCCCTGATTTACAAATTCGTCGTCGGCGTTCAACCCGCCGACATAGCCGTCGAGAATCTGGCGGGCAGTCTCCTGGGAGATGGACGGAATGGGATCAACGTTGATGGGGCCCAAAAACTCGCCACCGAACTGGATAAGGTTGCCATTATTGACGCGGAAAACAACGTACGATCTCTCAACTGGAATGCCGTGATACTGGCGGTCGAGGTGAACATACCAGAGGTAGCCGCCGAATTCACCGGTGCCGTCCTGGTTGACAACGAACTCGCTCGGGTCAGCGCCAAACAATTCGGGGTATCTGCGCATCATGTCGGCTGAAAGCCGCAGGACGGCGGCACGAGTCGCCGGCCCGCTGGCAAGCCTGTCGCCAAGCGCGCTTGCCGTCAGGTTGTTCCCCTTGCCCGGAATCCAGGGAATGCCCTGGCCCGAGATGAGGGAGGCGCGCCCGGCTCGAACGTCAACCGCCATGTTCCAGGCGCTGCCGTTCTCGCTGAGGAACCTGTCCCATTCGCCGGAAAGGACGTTTAGCGCCGCGTCCTGTCTGACTTTCAGGGAGTCGGCTCGCAAATCGTTCACGGGGGTGATGTTCTGCCCCACCCAAAGCCTGGGGTTTGACGTCTGGAGATCAGACAGCCCCCCCTCGCCCTTCTTCACGACCTGCGCTGGGGTAAGAAGACTAAACACCAGCACCGCCGCGAGGGCGAACACCAACCACTTGCCCACTGCACCAGCTTTTGACATCTCTGCCTCCTTATTGTCAACCGTTCTTGCCCTGGTTCCCCACACGGGAACCGCCAATTTTAATGCAAGAAAGAGGCCAAACACTCCTTTTTTGGTGATGCCTTTATTTTGCAATTAGTTAGCAAGAATCGCGCTTCGCGCCAAAATGGAACTGCGTTCACACTGCGCAAGTTTTAGCGCCAGCGGCTTGCTATCTCTTGCTATTACTGGGCTTAACAAGTGAGCACGTCATTCACACCAGACGTGGATACGCCGTTCACGGCCAAGGGGCTGAAGGTGATGAGGCGGCAGAGGCTGTAAGACTGTAGGCTGAAGGCTGCTAGGCTACCTGAAGGAATAGCGCAAAAAAACAAGAGCCGCCTTTCGGCGGCCCTTGCACTGCGCTTATTGAAGGTGGAGTTAGAACTTGTAGTTGAACTGGATGCCGGCAAGGTAGCTCGTGCCGTGGTAGGTGCCGTCGTTCAAAGCCGAATAAGTGGAAACATAGGTAGGCAGAGCCGGCAACCCTGTTTCGTTCGTGTAGGTGACAGGGGATGGGCTGGCACTCTGGAAATCGAGGTACATCACGTACCAGTCAAAGCCCCAGTGCTCGCGGTTATAACCCATGCCGACCTGGACGGACCAGCGGTCCGAGTCGGGGAGGAATGGGCTTCTGGTGCTATCGGGCACTGGCGCCTGGTCGTAGAGGACGCCCCAGCGGAGCTCTATGCGGTCATTCAGCTTGTAGGCGAAGCCCAGGCGGGCGGCCCAGGTGTCGTTCCAGTCAAAAATGAAGGGCTCAGAGGCTGGCACAACGGCACTTCCGCCGAGGAGGGCGGGGAGGTTGGTGGGGTTGCTGAAATTGGCGTTGGTGCGGCCCCACGAGCTCCACTGCGTCCACTGTACGTCAAGTTCAACCGCCAGCGGGTTGCCGTTCCACGCCACACCCATTACAGCCATGGCGGGAACCGTCGCCAGAGTCAGCTTGGTGTCCTGGCCGGGGAAGAAAGTTGTCCAGTCGGTGGGCAGCCCAAGGGGGTTGAGGCCGCCAGGTGCCAGGCGGCTTGGATCCGTGTAGAACCAAGTGTGGCCTTTGTAGTCGAAGGTCACCTTGCTTCTATAGGTCAGGCCGAAAGACCACGGATCGTTTTTGATCAGCCAGCCGATGTCGAACCCAAGCTCCTGGTCCCGGACGTCTGTGGCCACAAAAGCCTCTGAAGAAGAGTAGGTGGGGATAGCGGCTGGATATGGCGGCGGAAACCCGGTGGGCGTCCAGTTCCAGGCGACGTAACCGTTGTAGGCGGTCGAAAGCGCCGTCGTGTCCTGGTTCCTCGTAAGAATAATTTGGGAATCGTAGTAATCGAGCCCAAGGCTCAGGGAGCTGTGTTCCCCAATCTTGAAGGCGACAACGGGATGGTAGTCAATAGTGGTTATCTGGGACTTGCGGCTGAACCAGCGGCCGGGGAAGTGGTCATTCCAGTCGGTGGCCAAGTCGTATGGGGCGGTCACGCTGAAACCAAAAGAGACGTTGTCTTTGAACGCCCAGGTAAAAAAAACGCTGGGGACGAAGATGTTCTCTTTGTTGTCCTTCCAGTTGCCCACGGTCGGGCTTTCGTACTTCACGTCCGCATTGATGTAGGTCATGTTGAAAGAGAGGTTCATGCCCTTGAGAAACGCAATGCCCGCCGGGTTGTACGCCAAGGCCGTCGGGTCATCGGAGCGGGCAACCCATGCGCCGGCCTGCGCCGAAGCCTTGGAACCCTGCTCGTAAACCGAAACGCCTGAAGCGAACACCCCAAAGGGGACCAACAGAAGTACTGCTCCTAACAAAACCAACCAAACCATACTTCTCTTCATGGGGGCCTCCTTCCCAAAACGGCATGATTATGGGTCAAGAAAAGCGCCTTGTCAAGTGGTTGTATGCCATTAACGGCAATGATGGCTCTTTTCGCTTGATTCCAGCCTTTAGGCGTGGTAGGGTGTGCGTCGTTTGCCGCTACTTGGATTGGCGGCCGGTGGAGTCTTCTTTGAAAGTTGCGTTGGTTCAGTTGGGCTGCCCCAAAAACCTGGTTGACGGCGAGTGGATGCTGGGGCAGCTACGCGCCGCCGGCCATGAACTCTCTAAAGACCTGAACGCGGAAGCGGTCATTGTCAATACCTGCGGCTTCATTGACTCCGCGAAAGAGGAATCGGTCAACGCAATTCTCCAAGTCGCCGAATTGAAGCGCTCGGGGCGCGCGCTCCGGCTCATAGTCGCGGGGTGCATGGCGCAGAGGTACAAGGAGGAGCTTCGCAGGGAGATCCCCGAAATTGACGGCTTCATCCCCCCTGGCGCCCTTTCGCGAGCCGTGGAGCTTCTTGAATCTCCAAGCCGGACGGTGAAGATTGCAAACCGGGTGGAGCTTTACGACGGCCTGGCGCCGCGAGTCATCTCAACGCCGCCGCACCTCGCCTACGTAAAGATAGCTGAAGGTTGCGACAATCCGTGCACCTTCTGCCCAATACCCTCTTTTCGCGGAGCGCTGCATTCAAGGCCACCCTCATCCATTCTGGCCGAACTGGCCTCGCTGGCAGAGAAGGGAGTCAAAGAGGCCGTCCTGATCGCCCAGGACACGACGGCTTACGGGCGCGACCTCGGCTTGAAGGATGGGCTGGCCAAGCTTCTAGCCGCCATCGAAGAAAACCCTGCTCCTCCATGGATACGGATATTGTACGCCTACCCGAACCACCTTACGCCCGAGCTGCTTCGCGTGATCGGCCAGAGCGCCAAAGTTCTCCCCTACCTCGACCTTCCTCTTCAGCACGCCCACCCCGACATTCTTGCGGCCATGGGGCGCGGCGGCGGCGCGAAAGTTTTTCTCAAGCAGATCGAAAAGGCCCGCAAAGCCATTCCCGGCCTTGCCGTACGAACAACCTTCATCACCGGTTTTCCCGGAGAGAAGCGCGAACATTTCAAGACTCTCGAAGCTTTCGTCAAGGAGGCGCGCTTCGACCACCTCGGCGTCTTCGCCTATTCGCGCGAAGAGGGAACCAAGGCCCACCGCCTCGGAGACCCGGTTGACAAACGAACGAAGCAGCGCCGCAAGGAGGCGCTCCTCGCTTTACAACAGGATATTTCCTGGGATAATAATAGGCGCCGCGTGGGCCGGGTGCTGGACGTTCTGGTAGAGGGCGCCTGCGACGAAACGGAGCACCTTTTGCAGGGCCGCGCGGCCCACCAGGCGCCGGAAATTGACGGGCGCGTGCTGATCAACGACGGGTTTGCCACACCGGGCGCTTTTGCGAAAGTGCGCGTGACAGAGGCCCACCCTTACGATCTGGTAGGAGAGATCATTGGCTGAGACGCCAAAAGGCCCGCGCTGGGCGGTTATGACCGCTTCCGTCCTTGGGCTCGGCTTCACTCCCAGAATGCCTGGAACGGTCGGCGCGGCGGTCGGTTTCTTTCTCTACATGCCTGCATTTTTTATGAAGGCGCCGCTTTGTTTTTTTCTTCCGTGGGCGATTTTGCTACTGGCGCTCATGGCCTCCGCGGCCGCCATCCCGAAGATTCTAGCGGCCACTGGCCTTAAAGACCCGCAGTGGGTCGTCCTGGACGAAGTGGCCGGAATGATGGCCGCGTTCGCATTGAATCCCCCCGTTTTTGCCAGAGCGCTGCTCTGCTTCCTGCTCTTCAGGCTCCTGGACATCCTCAAGCCTTTCCCCGTGGACCGCATGGAGAAACTGCCGGGGTGGTGGGGCGTCGTGATGGACGACGTCGTCGCCGGCCTTCTGGCGGGGTTGATAACCAACCTCGTGTGGATGTTCCTGTGATCGTCCTGGACAGGTTTGAAAACATTCCGCTCCATTCGCCGCCCGTGATCGCGACGATCGGCAACTTCGACGGCCTCCACCGGGGCCATAAACGGCTGCTTAGAAAGGTCCTTTCAAGGGCGCGCGAGGAGGGCGGCACATCGGCTTTGGTGACTTTTGAGCCGCACCCCTTGAAAGTCCTTCACCCCGAGGCCGCGCCGGCGTTGATTCTCACGCTCTCTCAAAAGCGCGACATCCTCGCCTATCTTGGACTTCAACTGCTCATCGAGATTCCCTTCGACCAGAAGTTCGCAAGCATGGAAGCCGATGAGTTCGTGCGCGCCCTCGCCAAAGGGTTGTCTCCCTCCGAGATATACATCGGCGAGGACTTCCGCTTCGGGCGCCAAAGGCGCGGCGACATCGAGTTGCTGCGCTCTCTTCAGGACGAGCTTGGATTCAAGGCGGAAGCGATACCGAAACTTCAGGTTGACGGGAGCGACGTCTCTTCCACGCGCATCCGCGGCCTTCTGGTGGCCGGACGGATGGAGGAGGCCGTCCGCCTGCTGGGCAGGCCGTACATCATAGAAGGCGTCGTCCGCCACGGCGACGCGCGCGGCGCGACGCTCGGCTTCCCGACCGCCAACCTCTCGATCGAAAACGAACTCATCCCGGCCCACGGCGTCTACGTCGCCGCTGTTGACATCGGGGACAATCCCCTCTTGCCAGGCGTCGCAAATCTGGGCGTTCGTCCCACGTTCGGTCAGACGCAGGTTGCCGTCGAGGTCCACCTTCTCCGCGGCGGGAAAGATCTTTACGGCAAGAAGATACGTTGCTT
This sequence comes from Acidobacteriota bacterium, assembly GCA_022759065.1. Taxonomy (GTDB): domain Bacteria; phylum Acidobacteriota; class UBA4820; order UBA4820; family DSQY01; genus JAEMPZ01. Next base: position 7,080 of record JAEMPZ010000205.1, read on the forward strand.
TTTCTTTCAGTTTTTAAGGCCGGAAATGAAATTCCCCTCCGTGGAGGCTTTGAAGGAGGCCATCGCCTCCGACGTCGCGGCCGCCCACTCCTTCTTCGCTACCAACAGCCTCCAGCGCCGGATGTTTTATTGAAGCTCTTGACCTTTTGCGCTCCGGCAGCTAATCTCTACCTCTGCGGAGAGATGGCCGAGCGGCCGAAGGCGCCGGTCTTGAAAACCGGTTTCCCGCAAGGGAACGGGGGTTCGAATCCCTCTCTCTCCGCCAAA
>JAEMPZ010000205.1:7446-11892 GCA_022759065.1 Acidobacteriota bacterium
CCCCCTTAGGCGCTCCGGTCGCTTCGCTCCCTTCGCTGCTTTCGAATCCGAGCGGGAAGGGGCCAACCCCTTTCCGCTTGGATTGTTATATTTTCCGGCCTATTGCCTTTGGGCGCGGTTTTGGTTAGTCTGTCCCCTATGAGGATAGTTGCCGTTCTGATGGCTGTCTTTCTGTGGCTTCTGGGGGCGCTGTTCCTGCTGGCGGCGGCCGCCCCGGAAGCGGTGGCCGGCGGAAAGGTGGTGCCCCGCCTGATCGTTGGACTGCTTCTTTTCCTTGGCGGCCTCGTCCTGATTATTTTCGCATGGCGTTCGGGGAAAAACTCGCCGACGGCGGACTCTGCCGGAGGCGGCAAGAGCGCCCAGGAGCCGCCTGGACAGCTCAGCTTGAAGGCGCTCACCTGCCCTCACTGCGGCGGCCAGGCGGACGCGGCCTCCGTGAAGGTCGGCCCCGAGGGAACGATGTCAGTCACCTGCCAATACTGCGGCGCGGTCTATCTGATTCAGGAGGAACCTAAATGGTGAGGGGGCGCCTGATTTTCGCATTCATCTTGGCCGTGGCCATGCCAGTTGCCTTGTTGGCGCAGCAGTACAAGTTTCAGGTGCCAGAAAACCGCTGCGCCGTTACGGTCAACCCCGACGCTTCGGTTACGCTCAATTACGCGATAACATTCGCGAACGAAGGCCAGCCGATTGACATTATTGACGTGGGAATGCCGAACGAAAACTACGATCTTGGCTCAGTGACCGCCGATCTTGACGGCGCCCCGATGAGCGATATTCGTCCCTCCGAATACGTGAAGCCTGGCGTCGAGGTGCACCTGGGCGACAAGGCGATACCGGCCGGACAAAGCGGGAAGCTGCACCTGAAGGCTTCCGTGTCCAACATGGTTTTCAAGGACGACAAAGACCCAAACTACGCCAGCATCGAGTTCAGCCCGACCTGGTACGGGGCCGAGTTCACCAGCGGCAAGACGCGCCTTCATTGCGAGTTCATCCTGCCGGAGGGAGTAAAGCCGGAGGAGCCGCGGTGGCACGCGATCCAGCCGACCTCATCACGATTTGAAAACAACAGGGTTGTTTACATCTGGGACATGCCGAACGCGTCCCCGTCTGGACAGTACACCTTCGGCGCCTCGTTTCCTAAGAGCGTGATGCAGCGAATAGCTGAAGTCCAGAAGCCGCCGCGAGTCAATCCCGTCGCGGCGCTCTTCAGCGGCCTGATCAGAACCGCTGGCGGCTGCATGCCGTGCCTCTTCTTCCTTCTATTTCCAACGGCGATGATCTGGGGGATTTACAAGAATCGCCAGCGGCGCTTGCAGTACCTTCCCGCCACGGTAGGAATCGAGGGCACGGAGGTGCGGCGAGGCCTGACCGTTCCCGAAGTGGCCGTCCTGATGCAGCAGCCGGTTGACAAGGTGATGGCGCTGATCCTTTTCGGCATGGTCCGCAAAGGTATTTTGAAGGTCACTGGACGCAACCCGCTCAAGCTCGAAGTGGTCGCGGGGGCAAAGCCTCAATTTTCGTACGAGGAGGAATTCGCGAAAGCGGTGGCGGACGACGGCAAAGTGAGTGAATCCGAGGCGGCGCGCGTGCTGACGGACTTGATCAAGAAGGTCTCGGACAAGATGAAGGGTTACAGCCGCGCAAAGAGCGTCGCCTATTACCAGGAGATAATGCGCAAGGCGTGGGACCAGGTCGGAGGCGAGGACTACTCCCAGGCTTTCGAGTGGCTCATACTTGACAAGGATTTCGGCCGGCACGCCACAGAGCGCTACGCGGACAGGCCTATGCCGGTGCCCGTTTGGTGGCCAATTCTCTATTCAGGGCACACCGGCACCATTCCTGGCGCAGGCGGCGGGGCTGGAATGCCCTCGGGCGGCGGCCTGCCGAACATCACATCGGCGGCCAACGGCATCGTTAGCGGAATAGAGGGCTTCGGCCACGACCTCGTCAACAGCGTCCCTGGGCTCGCTTCGCGCGTAACGACCGCTACAAACCCAGTTCCCGTTTCATCAGGCGGCCACTACTCGGGCGGAGGATGCGCGTGCGCTTGTGCTTGCGCCGGCTGCGCCTGCGCCTGCGCGGGGGGTGGAAGGTGAAAAACATTTTCACAGGGAGGACGGGGAGTCAAGGATGGGATTGAAAGATTTGTTCAAGAAGCACGAGGCGATTGAGAAGGGGCTGCACGCGGGGACGATCGAGGTCAACGGCCAGAGCCACCGGCTGCACCTTCGGGTGGAAGCTTCCGGTGATGGCATCCTCACGCTGGACGCAAGCCGCATACTTCACTTGAGCCCCACGGCGGCGGAGATCGTCTTCCACCTTCTTCACGGCCTCAACGACGCCGATATCGTCGCGACGATGGCGAAACGGTACCGCGGCGTCTCCCGCAAGGCGCTGGAGGCCGACGCGTCGAGCGTACTGAGCGCCGTGCGCACGCTCAGCGCCACCGATCAGGTCTGCCCCTTGAGCGACCTGGGCGTGGAGCTTATCGAGCCTTACACGCCGGCGCTTTCCGCGCCTCTGCGGCTGGACCTGGCGCTGACCTACCGCTGCCAGAACCGCTGCGGCCACTGCTACAACCAGCCCTCGCGCGCCGTCACCGAGATGGACACAGCCGCTTGGCGCAAGGCGCTGGACAAGGTGTACGAAGCCTCAATACCGCACGTCGTCTTCACCGGCGGCGAGCCAACGCTTCGGGACGATTTGCCCGATTTGGTCGCTTACGCTGAAGAGCTTGGCCTCGTCACGGGCCTTAACACGAACGGGCGCCGCTTGGCCGACGTGGCCTACACGGCGCGGCTCAAAGAAGCCGGGCTGGACCACGTCCAGATAACGTTGGAATCGGCTGACCCGAACCTGCACAACGCAATGACTCGCTCCGATTCGTTCGACGAAACCCTGGCCGGGCTGCGAACCGCCGTGAAGGCCGGGCTTTACGTCCTGACGAACACGACGCTTACAAAGGTGAACGCCCCTGGCATCGAAGCGCTGGCGGATCTGGTAGCTTCGGAAGGGCTCAAGAGTTTCGCGGTGAACGGCATGATCTATTCTGGAAAAGGGGCCACTTCCGGCGTGGAGCTTACTCCTCAACAGGTGGTTCCACTCCTCGAAACGCTCGCCAGGCACGCCCGAGAGAAGGGGCTTCGCTTCATCTGGTACACGCCGACGCGCTACTGCGAACTGAACCCGGTCGAGATGGCCTTGGGCGTGAAGCAGTGCACGGCAGCGCGGTTGAGCATGGCGGTAGAGCCGGACGGGACGGTAATTCCATGCCAGTCGTGGTACGAAGGCGTCGGCAATATTCTTTTGGACCCATGGGAAAAAATATGGAACAGCCCTCTATGCTTGAAGTTGCGCCAGCCCCAGAAGCCGCTTAAAGAGTGCGAGGCGTGCGAGCACCTCTCTCTTTGCGGTGGAGGATGCCCATTAGAAACCGAGCATCGCCAGATCTACTGCCGCGAGGTCGCGTCGGGAGGATGAGGACATTCACCACAAAGACACAAAGAACACGAAGGGAAGCCAAGGCAGGAAGAGCCGAAAGGCAACCAGCGTATTCTTTCATCTCCCAGAAGTCCGTCTGTGCCTCTGTGGTTCAAATCACCAGTCACCAGTCACCAATCACTAGTCACTGCTCACTGGTCACACTTTCTTAAAGAGGAGGACGCAATGGAATTCAAGGACAGCAGGACGGCAAAGAACCTTTTGAAAGCTTTCGCCGGCGAAAGCCAGGCGCGCAACCGTTACACCTTCGCGGCGGCCATCGCCCGTAAAGAGGGCATGGAGCACGTCGCCGCCATATTTGAAGAAACGGCGGCCAACGAGAAGGAACACGCCGAGCAGTTCTTCAAACACTTGGCGCCACTCGCGGGCACGGCGCTGGAGATTCAGGCCTCCTATCCGGCCGTCGCCGGGGACACGGCGGCGCAGTTGAGAGCGGCGGTCGCGGGCGAGAACGAAGAGTGGACAATGCTCTATCCCGAATTCGCCAAGATCGCCCGCGAAGAGGGCTTCGACGCCGCTGCCAAGACATTCGAGTGGGTCGCCAAGGTGGAGAAAGAGCACGAGGCTCGCTATAAAAAGCTGTTGGACCACGTGGTGAACGGCACGGTCTTCAAACGCGGGGACAAGATTTACTGGCGCTGCATGGTCTGCGGTTACATCCACGAAGGGACCGCCGCGCCGAAGGTCTGCCCCGTCTGCCAGTACCCGCAGGCCTACTTCGAGCCGGTCGCCGAGAACTTCTAAAGGGACACATTCACCACCAAGGCGCCAAGGGCACGAAGGAAGAAAGCGGGACAAGGGGACGCCTTCCCCGTGCCGTCATTCTCGCTTGCCGGGAATCAGGCGGCGCGGGGAAGAAATCCCGGCAGTCAAATGTTTTGATGAAGTGTGCCTGCGTGGAATCGAAGACGGGAAGTCCCATGATGGCCAAGCCGAGCGAGC
>JAEMPZ010000224.1 GCA_022759065.1 Acidobacteriota bacterium
ACGCCTGTCTTCCTCCCTGACCTCCCTGGCCTCCCTGTGAGTATTCCCTTGGTGTCTTGGAGCCTTGGAGGTGAACAGCCGGGCGCTTGGGTCAGTATCCGAATTCCTTGCAGCGGCCGGTGCCGGTGCAGGGCTTGCCCGGTTCCAGCACGCATGGGGCTCCGGGCGTGCAGGCGCCTCCGAGGATTTCCGAGAGAACCGCCTTTTCGGGAAAGGCCGGCGCGGCCTGAGCGGCGCCGGACACGGGGCTTTCAGCGGCGGGGAGCGAGGCGGCTTCAGCAAAGGCGCCTTCACGATTGATTGGCGGCGGGGCTGGGGCTTGGGCCAGGTGAACGCCGAAGCCGGAAATCCTGACGAACCAGCGGGCGAACGTTTCCTGCATCCTCGGAGGATAGCTCCCGAGATCGAGGGCCGCTTCAACGGCTGGACGGTCGAGGTGAACGGGCCGTCCCGCCCGCAACGCTTCGATCACCTCGTCAACCAAAGGCTCTCCGGCCTGGAGGTAGGCAAGATGGGAAAGCTGCGCCAGCGTGATGGATGAGATGCGCAACTCTCCGCCGCTTCTTGTGACGCCGCAGTTGGAGCAGGCGCGTCCCCCGCCGTTCGGCGGCACCGCGTCCGGCGAGCGCGCGCCTAAAATGCGAAGAGCGCCTTGCGCCACTGATTTCAGCCTTTCGTCCAAGCGTTGCCCTTTCGCGAGGGGACGAAGCTCACCGCGTCAACGACTCCCAGAATCACCGCGTCAACTGGATTGGGGCCGAGGCCAATCGCGTCAACGGCGCTCTGCCCTTCCAGGCAGACGAGCACGTCGTCTCCTGGGCCGGCGTCCACCAAATCAATCGCGGTCATTGGCCCGCCCTTTGGCTGCCTGTCAAGATCGAGAGGCTGGACCTGGAGCAGTTTCTGGCGGTCATATTTGGGAAACTTTACGGTGCATACCACTTCGCCCACCACCCTGCCGATGATCATTGCTCTTGCTCGCGCAGCTCGTCAACCACCCCGACGACGGCGGCGTTGCAGGGAACGATTTCGGGGAGGAAGGCGTAGGAGGCCTCTCGGCCGGTTGAGTAAAGAACCGTTTCCCCGGCGCCGACGCCTATGGAATCCAGCGCCCAGAAAGGTTTCTCGCGCCCGCCTAAAGGCTCGATGCAGAGAATCCTCTGGCCAACAAGGTGCTGGTCTTTAATGGTGCAGTAAAGGTGGCCTATAACACGCCCGACGTTCATGTTTTCTTATCCAGGTTAACGGCGTCAACGATGCCGACGATGGTGGCGTCAACGGGAGCGTTCTCCGTCTTGTCGGTCATGCGAGCGGAGGAACCGGTGCAGATGATGACCGTTTCCTTGAAGCCCGCCTGCACTGTGTCTGCCGCCACCTCGTACGCGCCGTCGAACTTCTGCTCAGGCGTAAGGGTGGCTACGATGAGAAGCTTGAGCCCCATGAGGCGCGGGTCTTTTCTGGTGGCCACCACGGTGCCGACAACTTTGCCAAGGCGCATGGCGTGCTCCGCTTATCCGACAGGCCGTCGAAAAACTCCCGCGGGCCGGTGGGAGCTTCTCAACCGCCTGCTAACGCCGCGTAATCCGCCCAAGCGGGACGCGGCCAACGGCAGGAACCGGGCGAGCCGGCGGGGCGCAAGCCGGTTCCTGCTTTATCCTTCTAGCGGTTCGACGTTGACTTGCCGATGGGGAGCACGTCTTCGAGCGAAACGTGAGGCCTCGGGATCACGTGCACCGTGACGAGCTCGCCGACTTTCCTGGCCGCCGCCGCGCCCGCATCCGTGGCGGCCTTGACGGCCGCGACGTCACCGCGAACGATGGCCGTGACATAGGCTCCGCCGACCTTTTCCCAGCCGATCAGCGTCACCTTGGCGGCCTTCACCATCGCGTCTGAAGCCTCTATCATTGCAACGAGGCCCTTGGTTTCGATCATTCCCAACGCTTCACCGTAATCGCCCATGAGTTCCTCCTGTGGATATCCCGCCCCCTGGGGCCGGATAGGCTGATTCTACCGGAATTGCCCATTTCCGGCAAGACGCGCGAAATCCGCCAGCATCCTCTGAAGCTCATCCCGCTTCAAATATATGCCGTCTTCTCCCGAAGCGACTGGACAGTTGGAGCAGGCTGGCGCGGGAAGCGGGGCAATTCCATGCCCCTTTCCAAGTTCCCTCAATCGAGAAATTGCCTCCTCGGGCAAGGCCCTGCCGCCGCCCAGCAGCTTGGCGTACAAAAAAATCCTTGCCGCCTGTTCGAGCGTTTCCATGCGGTAGTAGGCCGTTCTTAAATCCTGCCCGACGGTAACGGCGCCATGGTTGGCCAGCAACGCCCCGTTGTGGCCGCTGATGGCCGCCGCCACCTCTCTGGCCAGCTTTTCCGTTGATGGCAACTCGAATGGAACCAGCGGCACCGGGCCAAGCGACATGACGACCTCGGAAAGAAAGGGCTGGTCCAGCGCCACGTTGGCGCAAGCCAGGGCTGTTGCAAACGGAGGGTGCGCGTGCACTACGGCGCCGACGTCCGGACGGCCCCGATAGATGGCCATGTGCATCGGCCACTCGCTTGAAGGCGATCCCGAAACAATGGCGCCATCCTGGGCCAGGCGCGACAGGGACTCGGGAGCCAGCTCGTCCTTGGGGAGGCCAGTTGGCGTGGCAAGAAAGCCTTCATTGGCGGGCAGGCGAACCGAGAGATTGCCATCGGTGGCGGCGACGAAGCCCTTTTCCGCCATCTTGGCTCCGTAGAGGACAATCTCCTTTGCGGCCTCCACTCTCGATCGCCCCCCGAATGCTCTCAACACCCCGCCGTCATTGCTTTGGAAGCGAGCCCCTCAACTGGGCTGCCATCGGATCGCCGGGGTAGTCTTTCTCGATCAGGCCGAGAATCTCGCGCGCCTTGGCGCCGTCCTTGAGATCAACCCCGTACACCACGGCCTTATTGAAAAGCGCCTGTTTCTTTTTTGGGTCCACTGCAAGCGCTCGGTCAAACAATTGCAGGGCCTTCTGGAACTGTTTGTTCTCTCTGTAGCAGACGCCAAGATCAACGATAACGTCGCTGTTTTCCGGCTCCAGCTTGAGAGCCTCCTCGTACCAGGGAATCGCCCCGATAAAGTCGCCCTTGTCGTAATAGATGTTCCCAAGCATGACCTTCGAAGAGGCGTCCTTTGGGTCGCTTTTCGCCTTTTCGATGAACTGCGCGATCATCGCCTCGTGCTGGGCCGGATCAAAATCGGCCTGGCCGGGGTTGGCTGAAGAAGCCTGGGGCGCGGCCGGCGCGGAGGGTGGCGCGACAGCCTGAGGGGCTTGAATACCGGCTTGCTTCATGACCATGAAAGTCACCACCGCGCCAAGCACGAAACCGGCCACCAACATTAAAACATGGTCTCTCTTCACGTATTCTCCGCCATCGGGGTCAGCACTTTCCTTCGGGGCAGAGAGAGACCTCCGCCCCCGCTTTGAAAAACTCCCTGACTTTGTGCCTCTCCTGGTTGCTTGGGTTTTCGAACGTGCTGTTCAAAAGATCGTCGTCTACCTGGGCCACGCAGGTGTTCTTCTCTTCGTTGACCTGGATTACGCTTCCTATAGTCGGATTAAACAGCGCGGTGCCAAAGGCAAAACAGAGCCTGACCGGCATGCCGAGCGTGACGGGAATCGGGCCTCCGCCCACGGCTTGCACGCCTGGGGCGGTGCCGCTGTCGAGCGCAATGGTGATCCTGATGTCCCCGGCGCCATTGTCTTCGATGGAAGTTATGCGGCCGGCTCGCGACTGGACGTCCCCGGTCTGAGGCCGCTGCGCAAAAATGGCAAGGGCGAGCGAAGCCGCCATAATGAGAGCGGCCAGTCCAAATAAACGGTAGTTAACGTGAGCCTTCATGGTGCACCTCCGGCTGAAAATATAAGGCCTTCGGCCATAAAAGGCAATTAGCGCGCTTCACGGGCGCGCCGGAGCTTCAAGGGCCTCGGCGCGAACGCCCGCAAAAGGGACGCGCCAACCACTATTCTTGCGCCGAAAGCCACCGCTCGCAGTCCAGCGCCGCCATGCACCCGGTGCCAGCCGCGCTTATTGCCTGCCTGTAGACTTTGTCCTGGACGTCGCCCGCCGCGAAAACCCCCTCGACCGAGGTCCGGGTCGAACGCTCCTTCGTGATGATGTAGCCGGTTTCGTCCAGCTCGATCTGGCCCTTGAAGATGGCGGTATTGGGCGTGTGGCCAATGGCGTAAAAAAGGCCGGCCGCCTCTACCGTGCGCTCCTTGCCGTCGGGCAGATGGCGGATTATGACGCCCCGAAGGCCCGTCTCGCCCACGGCGTCAACGACGGCCGAGTTCCAAAGGACCATGATCTTTGGGTTTCCGATAACGCGCTGCTGCATCGCCTTGGAGGCGCGAAACTCGCCACGCCTGTGGACAAGAAGCACCTTTGAAGCGAAGTTGGTGAGGTACAAGGCCTCCTCCATCGCCGTGTCGCCGCCGCCAACCACAACAAGGACGCGGTTGCGAAAAACGGGCAGCGCCCCGTCACAAACCGCGCACGCGGAGATTCCCCGGTTCCAAAGGCGCGGCTCCGATGGAAGATTGAGCCGGCGGGCCGTCGCGCCAGTGGCTATTATCAAGCTTCGCGCCTCCACCACTTCGTCGCCAAGCCACAGCTTGAAGGGCCTGCTCGAGAGGTCTGCCTTGTCAACGTCTTCGGCGCGGAAGCGGGCGCCGCACTTTTCGCTCTGGGCTCGCATGCGCTCCATCAGGGCGGGGCCCGTAACACCTTCCGGGAATCCCGGAAAGTTTTCCACTTCGGTCGTCGCCATTAGCTGTCCGCCCGCGGGCCCGCCGGCGCTGAAGCCCTCGATCACAAGAGGTCTTAGCCCCGCGCGGCCGGTGTATATCGCGGCCGTGTGCCCCGCGGGGCCGGAACCGATTATCACAACGCGTTCAGCCATTAGACGCCCTTTCTTTTTCCCGATCCGATGGCGGAATCGGGGCAGTTTAAGATGGGAGGCGTTTTTCGCCTCCCATCCTTGTGAAACGCTATATGTGAGGCTCGTATTGCATGAGCCACGCAGAATCTACGGGCGTTCGAGCAGGTACGCGAAGCCCATGCCTCCGCCGATGCACATGGTGACGATTCCGCGCTTGGCGTTCCTGCGCTTCATCTCTCCAATAATTTTGCAGGTGAGCATCGCGCCGGTTGCTCCCAGCGGGTGGCCCGTAGCAATTGCGCCGCCGTTCACGTTGGTCTTGTTCGGGTCGAGGCCAAGCACCTTGGAGCAATAGACCGACTGGCAGGCGAAAGCTTCGTTGATCTCTATGAGGTCAATGTCCTCAAGCGTCAGCTTCGCCTTCTTCAGGAGCCTCGGCACCGCCTTGGCCGGGCCAATGCCCATTATTTCGGGGGGAACGCCGGCCACGGCCCACTGCCTGACGTAGCAAAGCGGCTTAAGCCCCAATTCTTCGGCTTTGTCTGCGCTCATGACAACCACGGCCGCCGCGGCGTCGTCCATCTGGGAGGAGTTGCCAGCGGTAACCGTGCCTATTGGATCGAAGGCGGGCTTGAGTTTTGCGAGCGCCTCAAGCGTCGTGTCGGCGCGGGGGCCTTCGTCCGTGTCGAAGACGAACTCCTTCCACTTGCCGTTGTCCATCGTGCGAACCTTTAAGGGAACGATCTCTTCTTTGAATTTTCCCGCCGCGATGGCCGCCGCCGCTCTCTGGTTGGACCTCAGGGCAAAGGCATCCTGCTCCTCGCGGGAGATCTCGAACTTCCGCGCCACGATCTCGGCGGTGGTCCCCATGCTAGTGTAAATGTCGGGATAGGTCTCCATGGCTTCCGGGTCGCCGATCATCTTGTTTCCGCCCATCGGAACCATCGTCATGGATTCGACGCCCCCGGCGATTACAACGTCAACGCTTCCCGCCCTGATCATGTCCGCGGCGATGGCGATGGACATCGAGCCGGAGGAGCAGAAGCGGTTTATCGTCATCGCTGGGACGCTTGGGGGAACGCCGGCCATGAGGGCGGCGACTCTGGCCACGTTCATGCCGGTCTCGCCCTCCGGGAAGGCGCAACCGAGAATAATGTCATCTATTTCCTCGGGATCAAGCCCGGGGGTCCTCTCCAGCAGGGCTTTGATGACCGCTGAAGTGAATTCCTCCGGGCGGGTGTCCTTGAGGCTGCCTTTCTTCGCTTTTCCGATGGCCGTCCTGGCCAGGCTTACGATCACTGCGTCGCGCATTTTTCATCTCCTAATGGCATATTGAAAGTTTCCGCCTCTTGCCATGACGCCTTCCCGCTAATTGCGCAGCGGCTTTCCCTTTTCAAGCATGAAGGCGATTCGCTCCTGCGTCTTTTCTTCGCCGCAGAGGCTCACGAAGGCTTCGCGCTCCAGGTCGAGTATCGTCTGCTCCGAAACCGGGTTGTTCAGGGTCGTGTCGCCGCCGCAAAGAATCGTCGCCACGTGGGTGGCTATCTTGACGTCATGCCCGGTAACCCAGTGCGTGTACTTCATGTTGTGGAGGAGCATCTTGACCGTGGCGATCCCGTCCCTGCCTGGAAGCGCGTAGGTCTTGGGAAGCGGCGGCTGGTAGCCCTCTTCCGCCATGGCTATCGCCATCTGTTTCGCGGTGTAAAGCTGCTTCTCGCGGCTGATCTCGACCTTGTCCCACGGCCTCAGATACTTGAGCTTGCGCGCCTCCTCGGCGCTGGTGGAGACCTTCGCCATTGCTATGTTCTCGAAGGCCTTCTGAATGAAAGGAAGGTTCGAGAGGATCGGCGCATGGACGCCTTCCAGCACGCGCTCCAGGAGGAAGAGGTGGCCTCCTCCAGCGGGGACGAGCCCCACTCCGACTTCGATCAATCCCATGTAAAGCTCGGAGTTGGCGCAGATCCTGTCGCCGCCCATCGTGATCTCGGCGCCTCCGCCGAACGTGAAGCCAAACGGAGCCGTTACCGTGGGAATCTTGCAGCGCCGCAGCCCCGTCGTCATAGCCTGAAAACTACGCACGAGGTTGGCGATGTCGTCCCACCGCTTGGCCTTCGACGCCTCCAGGAGCATTGCAATGTTGGCGCCCGCGCAGAACTGCAAGGCCTGGTGGTGGACCACCAATCCCCTGAAGTCCCGCTCGGCGATCTCGATTCCCTTGAGCATCACCTCGATGATCTGGTCGTCAATCGGGTTCATCGCCGGCTGGGTGGCCGAATGGAACTCGATGCAGGCGATGCCGTCGCCAAGGTCCACGACGGATGCGCCCGGATTTTCAAAGACGGGCTTCCTGGCCTTCTTGATGTCCTTGAGTATCAGGAAGGTCTCCGGTTTCGGAATCGGCAGGTAGGCCTTCTTGCCGAGGTCGTAATATTCGGTGGTATGGGCGCCGTCGCGGTAGAAAGAGGGGCAGCCGGCCTTGAGCATCTCCTTGACCCATGCCGGAACCTTCAATCCCTCCTTCTCCATTTTGGCGACCGTTTCCTTCACGCCAAGGGCGTCCCAGATTTCAAACGGGCCGAGTTCCCAGTTGAAGCCCCACTTGATCCCGGCGTCAATGTCAACGATCGTGTCGGCTATTTCTCCCATGCGGTTGGCGGAGTAAACAAGCGTATCCCTGATGATGCGCCAGCTAAAAACGCCGCCGCGGTCATCCGAGAAAACCACGCTCTTGATCCTGGCGCCCGGGTCATGGATTTTCTTGGCGCCCTTGATCGAAGCGATGTCGGGCTTTTCCTGGGGAACGTACTCGCCAGATTTTGGATCGAGCACCAGGATTTCTTTCTTGCCCATGTCCTTCTTGACGACCTTGAAGAAGCCGGCTTTGGCCTTTCTTCCAAGGGCGCCCTTTTTGACCAGGGTTTCGAGGACCTCTGGGATCTTGAAGGCCCACTGCCCTTCGTCGTCCGGGCAGCCCTCCTTCAAGGTGTTGACGACGTGGACGAAAGTGTCCAGGCCGACGAGGTCCGCCGTGCCGAATGAAGCGCTCTTCGGGCGCCCGAGCGCCGGGCCGGTGATGGCGTCAACCTCATCAAAGCGGTAGCCCATTTCAAGCGCCGCGTGAATGGTGGCCATCATGCTGAAGACGCCGATGCGGTTGGCGACGAAGTTCGGCGTGTCCTTGCCGTAAACGATCCCCTTGCCCAAACGGAAGGTCCCGAAATCGGCGATGTCCTTGACCGTCTTCGGGTCGGTCTCTTTGCCAGGGACTATTTCCAGAAGGTGCATGTAGCGAACCGGGTTGAAGAAGTGGGTGACCAGGAAGTTCTTCCTGAAATCGGCTGAACGGCCCTCGACCATGCCCTTAATCGGCAGGCCGGAGGTGTTAGAGGAGACTATGGTCCCCGGCTTGACAACCTTCTCGACCTTCGCGAAAAGCTGCTGCTTGATGTCGAGCCTCTCGACGACGACCTCTATCACCCAGTCGCACTCGGCGAGGCGCTTCAAGTCATCCTCGAAGTTGCCGACTTCGATGAGCTTCATGAAGGACTTGTCGTAAATCAGCGAAGGCTTGCTCTTCTGGATGTTTTCGAGCCCCTTTAGGGCGAACTTGTTTCTAAATCGCTTGTCCTCCTTCGTTAAGCCAGCTTTCTTGTCTTCCTCGCTCAGGTCATTGGGCACGATGTCCATCATGAGACACGGCACGCCCGCGTTCGCCATGTGGGCGGCTATGCCAGACCCCATGACTCCCGCTCCTAAAACCGCCACTTTCTCGATCCGGCTCTTCATGGAATCCTCCTTGCGATGTCCGACGCTGACAAGCGAGCTTCAGCTCGCGCTAGCGGGGAAGTTTAACGCAAATCCAACCGTCGCGCAATCACAAGCAACCTATCCCGCGGCGAACAATGCTATGTTGAAAAGATTCTCTCGCAGCGCTCGACCGGGCCCAAGATGGGGGTGGGAAGGCTCAGGCGGGCGCCGGCGGCCAGCATCGGGACGAGCATTTCAAGCTCAGGGCCCGACGCCGCGCATGTTAGCGCCACGCGGATCGGGTGAAATAGCGCCTTGCCTTTAACCTTGAGTTCGTCCTTGATCTCAAGAACGAGGGCGCGGTAGGCTCCAGGGCGGGCCAGGTCGGCCTGTTTCGCTTTGGCAAGAAATGCCTTTATGACCCTGGAGGCATCCGGTTCAGCCAATATGGCCCTGGCCTCATCGTCCATCGAGGCCGGATCGAAAACAAAAAGCGGGTCGGTGGCGGAGACAGCGTCCGAAAGGACCTCCATCCTTTCCCGAAGCAGCGGCGCCAAGGAAAGCGCCCACGCCTTCACTTCAGGGTTGAGCTCGCCCTCGGGCAGCCTTGAGGCCCTCTCCAAATATGGCCGCGTAACCGCCAGAAGCTCTTCCTCGCTCATTTTTTTGAGGTGCTCGCGGTTCAGGTGGCGGAACTTGGCGGCGTCAAAAACCGCGGCCGCCTTATTCACCCTGTCCAGGCCGAAACGCCCCATCAAGGCCGAAAGGTCGAAGACTTCGATCCCGTCAGGGTCGCTCCAGCCCAATAATGCAAGGCCATTGTCCAAAGCCTGCGGCAAGAAACCCTTTTCGCGGAAGGCGTCAACGCTAACGTCGCCATGGCGCTTGGAGAGCTTGCTGCCGTCCGGCCCCAGAATCATGGAGAGGTGGGCGAATTGCGGCAGTGGAAAGCCGAAGGCTTCGTAGAGAAGAATCTGCTTCGGCGTGTTGGAGAGATGGTCCTCGCCACGGATTACGTGGCTTATCTTCATCAGAGAGTCGTCCACCACGACGGCAAAATTGTAGGTCGGGGAGCCGTCAGGCCTGACAAGTATCCAGTCCCCGAAGGCGTTGGTGTGAATCGAAACCGGGCCGCGCACGATGTCCCTGAAAGCGACCGTTTTGGGCTGAACCTTGAGCCTGAGCGCCGGCTTGATCCCCTTCTCCTCGCGCTCCTGGCGCTCTTTCTCGGTCAGAAACCTGCACGTGCCGGGATAAATGAAGGGGCGCCCGGCATCCCTTGCCGCCTGGCGCTGGGCGTCGAGTTCTTCTTGGGTGCAGTAGCAGCGATAGGCCTTCCCTTCATCGAGCAATTGCTTGGCGTATCGGCTGTAGAGGCCGTAGCGTTCGGTCTGGCGATAGGGGCCGTACGATCCGCCCGCTTCCGGGCCTTCGTCCCAGTCGAACCCCAGCCACCGAAGATCCTCCAAAACCGAATCAACGCTTGCCTGCGTGGAGCGCTCGGCGTCGGTGTCTTCTATCCGAAGGATGAAGGTCCCGCCCTCCCTGCGCGCGAAAAGCCAGTTGAAAAGGGCCGTGCGGACGTTGCCCAGGTGCAAGTGGCCCGTGGGCGAGGGAGCGAAACGAACTCGAACCGGAGTGCTTTCCATTTGGCGGCATCCTTATGCTTTTTGGGCGCTCGACACTTCGTCCAGGCTTGCAGTTTATCCGCCACTGGCCGCGATGTCAAAGACCGGAGGCGGTGGTTTATACTAGTGGCTGAAGGAGGCTTTAGATGAGCTTTGAATTTGTGGACCTGCGTTCAGACACGGTGACTCGCCCGACGCCTTCGATGCGCAAGGCGATGGCCGAGGCGGAAGTCGGCGACGACGTTTACGGCGAAGACCCCACGGTCAACGCGCTCCAGGAGGAGGCCGCCAGGCTGATGGGGAAGGAGGCCGCCCTCTTTGTCGCCTCGGGCACCATGGGCAACGCCGTCTGCGTGAAAGCCCACACGCAGCCGGGCGAAGAAGCTGTCATGGAGGCCACCTGCCACATCTACTGGTTCGAGAACGGCGGAATGGCCGCCATTTCCGGCGTAATCCCGAAGCTGGTGCCCTCCGACCACGGCATCCTCGATCCGCAAAAGGTGCGCGAGGCGCTGCGCCCAGCGGTTTACTACTTGCCCAGGCCGTCGCTCCTGTGCGTCGAGAACACCCACAACATGGGCGGCGGAACGTGCACGCCTGTTCCAGTCCTTCATGAGCTTCGCGCCGTCGCCCGCGAGCGCGGAATGGCCACGCACCTCGACGGCGCGCGCATCTTCAACGCCGCGACAGCGCTCGGCGTCGCCCCAAGCGAAGTGGCGGCGCCTTTCGATTCCGTGCAGTTCTGCATTTCAAAGGGGCTATGCGCTCCCGTCGGCTCACTTGTTTGCGGGACGAAGGAATTCATCGAAAAGGCGCGAGTCATCCGCAAGCGGCTCGGCGGAGGAATGAGGCAGGCGGGTGTTCTCGCCGCGGCCGGCCTCGTCGCCTTCAAGGAGATCGTCCCGACGCTGAAAGATGACCACCGCAGGGCGCGGACGCTGGCGATGAAGCTCGCCTCCCATCCCGATTTTTCGGTTGAGATTGATTGGGTTCAGACCAACATCGTCATGGCCAAGGTGCGGCCACCTAAGACGACGGCGCAGGTTTGCGCGGCGCTCAAGGAGCGCGGCGTGCTTGCGAGCCCCGCCGGCCCGGCAAACATAAGGTTCGTCACCCACCACGACATTGACGACGCCGCCCTCGCCCGCGCCCTCGAAGCGCTCGACAAACCGTTCTGAGGCGGATGAAAGGGAAGATTCACCACGAAGCAATGATTCACAGGGAGGGCAGGAAGGAAAGTCAGGCGTAAGGAGTGAGGCGTCAGGGGTTAGGAGTAAGACGTTAGACGTGAGACGTAAGACGATAGACGGAGGACGGCAGACGGACGCGCGAATACATGCGCGGTCGTCGTTCGTCGTTGGTCGAAAAAAGAAAAACACTCACCACCAAGGCACAAAGACACCAAGGGAAGACTCACAGGGAGGACGGGGAGGTAAGGGAGGAAAGAGCCAGTTTGTGGGAGGCATCTCCAGATGCCGATACGGCCGAAGGCCGAGAAAAAGAACAT
>JAEMPZ010000229.1 GCA_022759065.1 Acidobacteriota bacterium
CTCTCATCTGTCCTTTGTGCCCTTTGTGCCTTCGTGGTGAAATCTTTCCTCCCTGGCCTCCCCGTCCTCCCTGTTAATTGCGCGTTGGAATGAGGTATCGGGGTATCGGTGTGCCGGCGTTGACGGTACTTTTCTTTTGCTCCGATACGCCCTCACTCCGTTACGCCGTCACACCACTTTCCCGCGCCGTCTGATTCCGGTCTCCCGCTGGTCGCCGGAATGACGGCACTGGCGCAAGCGACGACCGGCCAACGGCCAACGACGACCACGCGTTGCGCTGCCACTTCCCCACCGCCCTACCTGGCGGCTTCCATGTACTCCCGCCGAATGGCGTCCACGGTCTGTTTGACCGATATTATCTCCTTCGCGCGGTAAGCGTTTGCGCCGGCGAAGGCGAATCCGCCGGCAAGATTGCCGCGCTGAGCGTTTACAAGGGCGAGCGCGATGCAGTAGGGCGCCTTCTGGTAGTCACAGGTTATGATGCAGTGGTAAGGGCACTTGAACGGGGTCTTGTCTCCGGCTTCCACCGCCTCGATAAAAGAGTTGCGAATTGCCCTTCCAGGAAGGCCCACCGGGCTCTTGATGATCGTGAGGTCCTCCTCACGGGCGTTGATGTAGCTCTGCTTGAAAGCCTCGGAGGCGTCGCATTCAATCGTGGTGACGAAACGAGTCGCCATCTGGACGCCGGAGGCGCCGAGCTTCTCGAATTTCAGGATGTCGGCGCCGGTATAAATCCCGCCCGCCGCGATCACCGGTATCTGCTTGCCGGCTCGCGCTTCGAAGGCCCTTGCGGTATCAACTACTTCGGGGATGAGCTTTTCCAGCGAGTGGCCCGGGTCTCCGATCTCCTCGGGCTTGAAGCCAAGGTGGCCTCCAGCCAATGGCCCTTCAACCACTACCGCATCCGGGGCGTAATTGTATTTGTCAAGCCAGCGCTTGCAAAGAATGGCCGCGGCCCTGCCGGACGAAACTATGGGAACCAGTTTAGTGTGGCAACCTTCTTGAAGATGCTTAGGCATGTCCAGGGGCAATCCGGCTCCAGAGATGATGAAGTCAATTTTTTCCTCGATCGCGGCTTTGACCATCTCGGCGTAGTTGGTCATTGCCACCATTATGTTGACCGCCAGCAATCCCTTGGTCTTGGCGCGCGCCTTGCGGATTTCCTTCTTCAACGCCCTGACGTTGGCTTCAATGAAATTGGTGTAGATGTCGGGTTCGAACATGCCGATGCCGACGGCCGCGATAGTGCCCACGCCCCCTTCGTTAGCTATGGCCGAGGCAAGAGAAGAGAGCGAAATGCCGACGCCCATGCCGCCCTGTATTATGGGCAAAGAGGCTTCAAAGCCGCCTATCCTGAGTGGTGTCAAGCCTGAGTGCTCCATGACCTCTCTCCATCGCCGCCGTTCAAGCCGGCATTAAGAATCACCGGCGGGTCAGCGGGTCAGCCTCGCCGCCGCCTTCATTGCCGTATTGGCCGCCTCTATTGTGAGGGCTATGTCATCATCTTTGTGGGCGCACGAGACGAAACCTGTTTCGAACTGGCTCGGGGCCAGATAAACTCCATTCTCCAGCATCTCTCTAAAAAAGGCCGCGAAGCGGGCAGTGTCGCATGAGCGGGCCGAGGCGTCGTCTTCAATTGGCCCTTTGGCGAAAAAGGCGGTGAACATCGAGCCTTGGTGGTTCACGGTGATCTCAACGTTTGCGAGCGAAGCGGCGGCCTTGACGCCATTCCCCAGCCTTTCGGTAATGGCATCGAGCCTCGGGTATATCTCATTTCGGTCGCGGTCCAGCACCTTGAGCTGGGCGAGCCCGGCCGCCATTGCGAGGGGGTTGCCCGAGAGCGTTCCCGCCTGGTAAACGGGGCCGGAAGGCGAGACGAGCTTCATAAGCTCCCGCTTGCCGCCGTAAGCCCCGACCGGAAGGCCGCCGCCAATGATCTTTCCGTATGTGACGAGGTCCGGCGTTACCGCCGAAAGCTCGGTCATTCCACCGAAGGCCACCCGGAATCCGCTCATCACTTCGTCAAAAATAAGGACAACGCCGTGTTTCGAGCAAAGGGCCCTGACCTCTCGGAGATAGCCGGGCCTTGGCAAAAGGGTGCCGACGTTTCCAGGAAGCGGTTCCAGGATAAAGCAGGCGATTTTGCCCGCGTTGGCATCAAGAATCCTCTCCAGCGCCGCGGCGTCATTGTACGGAATGACCAGCGTATCGGCGGCGAGCGACTTTGGGACGCCGGGGCTCGAAGGCGTGCCAAAAGTAAGGGCCCCGCTTCCGGCTTCGACCAGCAGGGAATCGCCGTGGCCGTGGTAGCAGCATGACACCTTGACTATTTTGTCGCGGCCGGTGGCCCCCCTGGCGAGGCGGATCGCGGACATCGTCGCTTCCGTGCCCGAGTTGACCATCCTCACCATCTCAAGGTGTGGGAGCCTGTCGCAGAGAAAGTCCGCCATTTCAACTTCCAGGCGGGTCGGCGCGCCGAATGAGGTGCCGTTCTCGAGCGCCTTTGCAATCGCTTCCCTGACCTCGGGGTGGTTGTGGCCAAGAATCATGGGGCCCCATGATCCAACGTAGTCAATGTACTTGTTGCCGTCTTCGTCCCAAATGTAGGCCCCTTGGGCTCTTGCTATGAAGGGAGGGAACCCTCCCACTGACTTGAACGCGCGCACGGGAGAATTGACTCCGCCCGGAATATGCATGAGCGCCCTTTCCAGGAGCGCGCGGCTTTTTTTGTTTTTCATGTGGCGGTCCTTCGCCCCAAAGTGCGCTATGAAATCGCGTTCACGCCGCCAGATTGGGCTCGGCCCCAAAAGGGACCACGCGTTCCCCCTGGCGCGGTAAAATGCTCGGCCCTGCCCTATTCCGCGGGCGCTTCGGCCGCGGCAAATCCCAGTTTTGAACGCAATTTGGCCTCAATTTCTTCCATCAGCTTCGGGTTGTCTTTCAAGTACTGCCTGGCGTTTTCCTTGCCCTGGCCAAGCCTCTGGTCGCCGTATGCGTACCATGTCCCAGACTTTTCGACCATTTTGTGCTCGACGCCAAGGTCCAAAATGTCGCCCGCTTTGGATATGCCCTCTCCGTAAAGAATGTCAAATTCCGCCAGCTTGAAGGGGGCCGCCATCTTGTTCTTGGCGACTTTGACCTTGACCCTGCTGCCGATGATCTCGTTATTGGACGCCTGAAGGTTGGCGATCCTGCGGATATCCAACCGGATAGAGGCGTAGAACTTCAAAGCCCTGCCGCCGGTCGTGGTTTCGGGGTTTCCAAACATCACGCCGATCTTCTCGCGTATCTGGTTGATGAAAATTATGGTGGTGTTGCTCTTGCTGACGATGCCGGTTAGTTTTCTAAGCGCCTGCGACATGAGGCGCGCCTGCAGGCCCATGAAGCTGTCGCCCATTTCGCCTTCGAGCTCGGCTTTTGGAACGAGCGCGGCCACGGAGTCAATGACCACGAGATCAACGGCGCCTGACCGGGTGAGCGTTTCGGCTATCTCCAGCGCCTGCTCTCCGGTGTCTGGCTGGCTGATCAAAAGGCTCTCGACGTTGACGCCGAGCCTCGCGGCGTAGTCCGGATCCATGGCGTGCTCCGCGTCAACGAACGCGGCTATTCCGCCCTGCCTGTGAATCTCGGCGATCGCTTGCAAGGCGAGCGTGGTTTTGCCAGACGATTCGGGGCCGTATATCTCTATGACCCTGCCCCTTGGGAGGCCGCCGATGCCAAGCGCGTAGTCTAGCGCGAGGCTGCCCGTGGGTATGACCGGCACCTTGACCTTCGCTCCTTTTTCGCCGAGGCTCATTATTGAACCCTTGCCGAACTGCCGTTCGATCTGAGCGACGGCCGCGTCGATCGCCTTTCTTCTCTCTTTGCTGATATCCATCCTCAACTCCTTCATCCAGGGTCTTATCATGAGCCATTTTGGCCCATGAATCAACCGCACCGGCACTTCAAGGTATCAAGATTCGTGCCAATCCGGCGCAAAAATAAACCGGGCAGCGCTTGCGCGGTGCCCGGCTCAATGGGGAACATTGCCGGTTGGATCAATCCAAATCGCCTTCGGCGAACATCAGCCGCAGGATGGCGGCCTTCTGCGCGTGCAACCTGTTTTCGGCTTCGTCGAAGACGACCGACTGCTCGGACTCGATGACTTCGTCGGTGACCTCCTCGCCCCTGTGGGCGGGAAGGCAATGTAGGAAGATCGCGTCCTCTTTAGCTTTTGCCATGAGCGCGGCGTTGACCTGGTAAGGGGCGAATATCTTCTTGCGCTCCTCCGCCTCTTTTTCCTGGCCCATCGAGGCCCAGACATCGGTATATATGACGTCGGCGCCCTTAACACCCTCGTCAATGTCATTGGTCACGGCCATCTTCGCGCCAAGGGCCTTTCCCGCTTCTTGCGCCGCCTTGACTATGCCGGCGTTCGGCTCGTAGCCCTTGGGGCAGACGACGGTGACGCTGACTCCGGTCTTGGCGCCGCAATTCATGAGCGAGTGGGCGACGTTGTTGCCATCGCCGACGAAAGCCAGCTTGAGCCCCCGCAACTGCTCCTTCTTCTCCATGATGGTGAGGTAGTCGGCGAGCGCCTGGCACGGGTGCAGAAGGTCGCTTAGGGCGTTGATCACTGGCGCCTCCGCGTACTCTGCCAGCGTCAGGATGCTCTGGTGCGAGAATGTCCGCGCCATGATGATGTCAACCATTCGGTCGAGCGTGCGGGCTATGTCTGGGACGCTTTCGCGCTTGCCAAGCGAGATGTCGCTGGGGCCCAGATAAATGGCGTGGCCGCCAAGCTGGGTCATGCCGGCCTCAAAGCTGACCCTCGTGCGCAACGACGGCTTCTCGAAGATCATGGCCATTGTCAGCCCAGTGAGGCTGTCGCAGTAATCCTCCGGGTTTGCCTTCAGTTTTAGCGCCAAATCAAAAATGCCCTGAACGTTTTCCGCGCTCAGGTCCGCGATCGAGATGAGATCTTTACCGTACATGGCAGACTCCCTTGGTCTTCTGTTTTCTTTTTTTCGTGGACGATGCGCGTCCCGGCCTTCCCAAGGACGGCTTCTTTCAAGTTGGCCGCGTCGGTCAGAACGACGGAGCCTCCCTGGCGTACCAGGAATTGAACGGCTGCCTCGACCTTCGGCCCCATCGAGCCTGGCGGAAACTGTCCCTGCTTCTGGTACTCAAGGATCTCCTCCAGGCTGACGACGCCAAGCGCCTTCTGGCTGGGCTTGCCGAAATCAACGTAGATGCACGGCACCGAGGTGAGGAATATCAGATCATCAACTTCCAGCTCGCAGGCCAGGAGCACGGAGGTTCGGTCCTTGTCTATGACCGCCTCGACCCCTTTGTGCGTGCCGTCGAGCTGGCGGACTACCGGTATGCCGCCGCCGCCGCCAGCGGTGATAAGGGCCCCGGTGTTGTAAAGCGCCTTTAGCGCGCCGATCCCAAGGATTCGCTTGGGCTTGGGCGACGCGACGACTTTCCTGTACCCGCGGCCGCTATCCTCGACCATGGCCCACCGCTCGACCTCCATGAGGTGTTTGGCGCGGTAGGCCGTATAGAACGGGCCGATAGGCTTGGTCGGGTTGCGAAACGCCGGGTCCTCCGCGTCAACTTCCACCTGGGTGAGGACTGAAAGAAGATCGCGGCCGTCTCCGTGAAGCTGGAGTTCGTTGCTGAACGCCTTTTCTATGATGTAGCCCATCGAGCCCTGGGTCTCGGCCACGCAAACGTCGAGGGGGAGGGGCGGGACCTTTGTCACCGCCTCCTCCACCCTGATTAGGTTTTGTCCGACCTGCGGGCCGTTGCCGTGGACAAACATCATGTGGCTGTATGAGCCGAGCATCGGCACGAGCGCCCTGGCGGCCTCGGCCGCGTTGGCGATCTGCTCGTGAATCGTGCCTTTCTCGTTGGCCTTTATCAGCGCGTTGCCGCCGAAGGCCACCAGTCCGCGGCGCATGGCTTGGTTACCTGATGAACTTCTTGGCCCGAAGGACCGTTTCCAGCGTCGGCTCGCCGATTTCCTGCAAGTCATACCCGACCCTGACGGAGGGCTTGTTGATCTTTATGATGCGTCCGAGGTCAATCGGCGTGGCGATTATGATCAGGTCGCACTTTGAAGCGTTGATCGTCTTTTCGAGGTCCTTCATCTGCTCTTTGCCGTAACCCATGGCTGGAAGCAGGATGCCGATGTCCGGATATTTCTCGTAGGTTTCGCGGATGGAAGCGACCGCGAAGGGGCGGGGGTCAACGAGTTCGGCGGCGCCGTACTTGCGGGCGGCCATCACGCCGGCGCCGTACTGCATTTCTCCGTGGGTGAGAGTCGGGCCGTCCTCGACCACGAGGACCCTCTTGCCGCGAATCTTTTCGGCGTTGGCGACGGTCAGCGGCGAGGCGGCGTCAACCACGATGGCCTTGGGATTGACCTGCGCGATGTTGTAGCGGACCTCTTCGATGTTATCGGCGTCGGCGGTGTCAATCTTGTTGATGACGA
Source organism: Acidobacteriota bacterium (assembly GCA_022759065.1). Taxonomy (GTDB): domain Bacteria; phylum Acidobacteriota; class UBA4820; order UBA4820; family DSQY01; genus JAEMPZ01. Next base: position 6,479 of record JAEMPZ010000229.1, read on the forward strand.
TGACGTCGGCCCTGCGGGTGTTGGTCTCTCCAGGATAATAGGAGACCTCGTGGCCCGGGCGGTGGGGGTCAACCACCACGATTTCAAGATCGGACTTGAAGAAGGGCATGTCGTTGTTGCCGCCGTCCCAAAGAATGATGTCGGCCTCCTTCTCGGCCTCGCGGAGGATCGCTTCGTAGTCAACGCCGGCGTAGATGATGACGCCGCGGACGATGTGCGGCTCGTACTCCTCGCGCTCCTCTATCGTGCACTTGTGCTTGTCAAGGTCCGCCAACGTGGCGAAGCGCTGCACCTTCTGCTTCTCAAGATCGCCGTATGGCATCGGGTGGCGCACAGCCACCACCTTTTTGCCGGCCTTTTGGAGAATATCGGCGACCCGCCGGGTCGTCTGGCTCTTGCCGCACCCGGTTCGCACGGCGCAGATGGAGATGACCGGCTTTGACGACTTGACCATGGTGTGGTCCGGCCCCATCATCATGAAGTCGGCTCCGGCCGCCATCGCGATAGACGCCTTGTGCATGACGTTCTCGTGCGACTGGTCCGAGTAGGCGAAAACCACGAGGTCAACCTTTTCTTTCCTGATAATGGAAACAAGGTCTTTTTCGTCGTAGATCGGGATGCCTTTCGGGTAGCCTTTGCCTGCCAGCGCGGCGGGATACTTCCTGCCCGCGATGTCGGGGATTTGGGTGGCGGTGAAGGCCACGACTCTGTATGCCGCGTTGCCCCTGAAGAAGAGGTTGAAATTGTGGAAATCTCGGCCTGCGGCGCCCATGATTAGGACGTTCTGGGGGTTCATGTTGATTTTCCTCCTGACAAAACGATTGCGGCTGCCGGTTGTCGGCATTCTTCGCAAAGAAGTCCCTATTTTATCTTAGATTAGCGGTCCAGGTCAACTTGGGGTTGCCCCTTTTCTCGGTACGGGCTACAATAAGCACCGCTCCCCGCGCGGGAGCGCTTTAGGGAGGGGCAGATGGTCTTTATCCCGTGGATTGTTGCCGCCGTCTTTGTCATCGCCGTCGTTCTTGCCTGGGCGATGAACTACAAAAAAGTAGGCCCGAACCAGGTTCTCGTCATATCAGGCCGGACCTCCGTCGTCACAGAGCCGGACGGAACGAAGCGCAAGGTCGGTTACAGGCTCCAGGTCGGAGGCGGCACCTTCGTGGTGCCTTTCCTGGAAACCGTGGACGTCCTTCCCCTCGAAGTGATGTCCATCAGCCTTCGCTGCCCCGACGTGCTGACGGCGCAGGGCGTCCTGATTTCAGCCGAGGCGCAGGGCCAAGTAAAGGCCGCCTCCAGCGAGGCGCTTCTGCACCGTGCCGTGGAGAACTTTCTTTCGAAGGGGACGTCGGGCATCACTTACGTCGCACAGGAAGTCCTCGAAGGCCACGTGCGAGCGATTCTCGGCACGCTCGCGGTTGAAGAAATCTACTCGGACCGGGAGGAGTTCGCGCGGCGCGTGAATGCGGCCGCCCAGCCCGACTTCGAGCGCATGGGCTTGGAGCTTCTCTCCTTCTCGTTGAAGGACATCAGTGACAGCCAGGGCTACATACAGTCCTTGGGCGCCAGGCGAATCGCCGAAGTAAAGCGCGACGCGGTTTTAGCTCAGGCAGAGACGGAACGCGACGCGGCCATTCAGGCTGCCAGGTACCGAAAAGAGGGCGACGTGGCGCGCCTTATGGCCGAGGCCGAGCTTGCCAGCGCCACCCGCGATTTCGAGGTCCAACGCGCCGAATTTCAGTCCAGCGTCAACGTGAAGCGCGCTCAGGCCGACATAGCCTACGATTTGGAGCGCGCCAAGCTCGCCGAGAATCTCAAGCGGCAGGAATTTGCCGTCAAGCTCGCCGAGAAGGAACTGGCGGCGGAGGTCGAGGGCAAGGAGATTGAGCGGCGCGAGAAGGAGCTTGAAGCGACGGTCAAGCGTCCCGCCGAAGCGATGAAGTACCAGGCGCAACTGGAAGCCGAAGCGGTAGCTTACCAGAAGGAGCTCGAAGCCAAAGGCCGGGCAGCCGGAATTCGCGTGGAGGGCGCCGCAAGGGCCGAGGCGACGAAGGCGCAGGGCTCCGCGGAAGCCTGCGCCATGGAGGAGAAGGCTAAGGCGTGGAAGCAATACAACGACGCCGCGATGGCTCAGATGGTGATAGAGAAACTGCCTGAGCTTGCCCGCGCCATTTCCGAGCCGCTCTCCAAGGTTGACAAGATCATCATGGTTGGCGAAAACAACGGCGCGCCAAAGATCACGGGCCAGGTGGCTTCAGTTCTAGCGCAACTTCCGCCGGTTGTTGAGAACCTCACGGGGATAAAGCTGGAGGATCTGCTGAAGCGGGCCAAGCCCTCACAGGACAAAGAGGGGAAATAGTTTCGCCTTCTTGGCGCCTTTGTGCCTTGGTGGTCGTTTTTTTTGCACGGAGTCTCCATGCTCGCTGACAGGGTAAACAGAATCACGCTTTCGCCGACGCTTCGAATCGGGGCGCGTGCCTTGCAAATGAGGGCGCAGGGCATTGACCTCGTGGACCTGACTGTCGGAGAGCCCGATTTCCCCACGCCCGAGGCCGTGAAACGCGCCTGCAAAGAGGCGCTCGACGCCAATTTCACGAAGTACACCGCGAACGACGGGATACCAGACCTCAAGCAGGCGATAAAAGAAAAGCTGCAGCGTGACAATGGGCTCGACTATTCACTGGACGAGATAATCGTATCTCCGGGAGCCAAGACCAACCTCTTCAACGTGGCCATGGCCGTCTACGGCGCGGGCGATGACATTCTGATCCCTACGCCGTGCTGGGTCTCCTATCCCGACCAAGTGAGGCTCGCCGGCGCAAATCCAGTCTTCGTTCCGACCCGCGAGGAGGATGGATTCAAGCTCCAGGCAAAGGATCTTGCCGCAGCCATAACGCCGAACACCAAGGCGCTGATCCTGAACTATCCGTGCAACCCGACGGGCGCCGTTTATTCGAGGGAAGAGCTTGAGGCGCTCGCCGACGTCTGCGTCCGCGAGCAGATTTGGGTCCTCTCGGACGAAATTTACGAGAAGCTCTTGTACGACGGCGTCCCCTTTACCTCAATAGCCTCGCTCAACCCGAAGATAAAGAAGCTCACCATCGTAATCAACGGTTTTTCGAAAGCCTTTTCAATGACCGGTTGGAGGCTCGGTTACGCCGCCGGCCCGAAAGAGATAATCGCCGCCTGTTCAAAGATACAGTCGCACAACACCTCGAACGCCGTCTCGTTCGTCCAGAAGGCCGCGGTGACCGCGCTTAGAGATTGCGCGATGGACGTGGAGAGAATGCGGCAGGAGTTCGAGCGGCGCCGGAATTTCATCATTTACAAGCTGCGAGCGCTCCCCAACGTCTCGTGCTTTTCCCCGCAGGGCGCCTTCTACGCCTTTCCAAACGTGGGCGCCTACTTGGACAAGGAGTTTGGCGGCGCGCCCTTGCGAAACTCCTACGGCCTTGCCTATTACCTCCTCAAAGAGGCCCACGTGGCCGTCATTCCGGGTGACGCCTTCGCCGCGCCGAACCACCTTCGCCTGTCGTTCGCGGCCTCGATGGGCCGGTTGGAAGAGGGGATGCGCCGCCTTGAAAAAGCGCTTGGGCGCCTGGAAACGCCGAAGCGGCTCAAGCCCCACGCCCTCAACAACGTCGTGACAAAGGTTCAAAGGTATTCGGAAACGAGGACCGCCCCGGGGATTGACGGCAGGAACGAGCTTTTGGCCGAGGCCGAAGCGCGCCTCTCTCCAGATAGCTACTTTGAGTGGAACGCCGCCATAGCCGGCGCCGTCGTCCAACTGCGCACCAATTCTCCCCACCTTGCGGACTTCTACCAGGAGAATTTCTACCCCGCCCCCCTTGAAAGCGACCTTGAGCCGCACGCCGTCGTTTACGCCGTAAAGGACATTCCAGGAAGGGAGGCATCCTCCTTCCTCAGCCTCGACACGGCCACCGGTTTTGCATTCAACACCGCTTTTTATGGGCAGGCGCGTTCCCTGGCTCTGGTGCTTGCCGGCGAATCGGCGGCGCGTACCGGCGGGGCGCTCATGGCCCACTGCGCCACTTTGGACCTGGATGGTTCCGGCGCGCTGGTATGGGGGCTTCCCGGTTCAGGCAGGACCGCTGTTCTCGCCGCCGCCCTTGAACAGGAGGGGGTAAAACTTTGCGCTTCGGACATGACTCTCGTCCGGATGGGAGCTTCCGGGGTGGTTGCCGATTTTCCCGAGCGCAAGCTCTACCTGAAGGCGAAGTGGGCAAAGTACCTGCCTGAAATCGAAAAGCTCCTGGAGCGATGCAAGCTGGAAAACATCGTCACGCGCCGCGACGAATGCGCCGTTGAATACTGCAAAAGTAGCGATAGCTGCCCCTTGGACCGGGGAGCGGCCGCCTGCGCGATGGCTTCAACCAACGGCCGCATGATGCTTGACCCCTACTGGCTGGGCGCGGCGAAGAGGCACGTCCGCCGGACAAGGCCTTCGGTGGCGCTGTTCCTGGTCAAAGACCCGGTCGCCCCCGCGGCCAAAGAGCTTCCCGCGCGAGAAGCGGCCAGGTGGTTCGCGGAGGGGACGTTGCCGGGAGCCGGAGGCGGGGCGGTCCCGTTCTTAAACCCGCACCTGCCCTTCCTGGACACCGCCCGCCAGGAACTGCTTCGCAGCCAGTATGAGCGCCTCTTCGGCTCGGTGCGCGCCGTCGTCCTGAACACCGCCCTTGGCACGCCGGAAGCCATCGCCAAACGGATGTTTGAACTTGTCAAGTAAAACGTTAGACGCAAGACGGAAGGCGGAAAAAAGGTTTTGAGTTTTGAGTTTTGAGTTTTAAGTTAACGAATAAAAGCACCTTAACTCGCAACTCACAACGCTCAACTTGGAACTTCTAACGTCTAACTTCTATCGTCTAACGTCTAGCCTTCCATGCTTCACACCTGCCCTGCTAATTGCCCCAAGCCTTGCCTCGCCAAGAGCCCGAAGCGTGCCGGCAACACCAAACTTAACTTTTCTCTCAAATAGACCGGCATTCTGATTGTCGGAAATTCCGACAGGAGGTCAATATGAGACAGCTACCCGTTAAAGTTGGCAGGCGGGGAACGATAGTCCTGCCCGCCGAGCTACGCAAAAGGTACAAAATCGAGGAGGACTCCATGCTGGTGGCCATGCCTACCGAGGAAGGAATCCTCCTGCACCTCGCGGGCGTCTTCGTTCAGCCGGAGACCTACACCCCAGAGCGCCGTGCCGAGTTCCTCTTGATGAACGCCGTCGGCGCCAA
>JAEMPZ010000027.1 GCA_022759065.1 Acidobacteriota bacterium
CCGCGAAGAAGACTGGCCTGCTGTGAACAGGCCAGGTCTTCGAGCCCGGACAAGCAGATCGTCCCTCGCCCGGCCGCCTCGAAAATGCCTGGACGTTCCGCGACGCCAGTGGCGACGCCGCGTTCCACGCCAAGCAGATCTGACTCCAATAGCGTCGCCGGAACTCCTCCGGCCGACCACTCCTGAAATGCCGCCGCCGGGTTGGCCCCATGTTCGTGAATAAAACGGGCCATGAGGGATTTACCGCTTCCGGTCGGCCCCACGATGACAACCGGGCCACGGGCAGGCGCGGCGCGGCGCGCCAGAGAGAGCGCCGCCTTGAAAGCGGGGTCCCTGCCGATCAGCCGCGCGCGCATCGCCAAATCACCCCCAGACGCAAGACGAAAGACGCAAGACGTGAAAGAGATGTTTTGAGCTGCGGGTTTCGAGTTTTGAGCAATAAAAATAACAGCACCTCAACTCCTAACTCCTAACCCCTGACTCCTAACTCCTAACTCCTAACTCATCTTCACGTGCTTAGCGTCCATCCAAATCCGTTCAAGGCCATAGTAGCCCCGCTTCTCTTCAATAAAGAGGTGGACGATAAAGAATCCGTAGTCCATCAGCACCCACTGGGCTGGCCCCAAACCCTCCACGTGGTGAGGTTTCAGGCCGCAGAGTTCCCGAACGTTTTCCTCTACCCGCTTGGCCATGGACTGGACCTGCCGCGTGTTGGTGCCGTGGGCCAAAACGAAATAGTCGGTCATGGTGGTAAGCCCTGTAAGGTCAAGAACCACCGGTTCCTCGCCTTTTGCCGCGGCTATCGCTTCCAGAACCGCAGCAAGCGCCTCGCGTTCCTGTTTTGTCACCCTGACCTCCTTTGCTTATAGAGTCCCTGGCGGTTGATGTACCTGGCCACGGCTGGCAAAACCATGGATTCCCATGGGCGCCCCGCGGCTATGCGAGCCCTGACGCCGCTTGAACTGACATCGAGCGGCCGGGGGCGCAAAAAAATGGTTGAGTCGCTCCACGCCAGGGTGGCGGGCCATTTTTTGTTGTTCTGGGTTCTCTTCGCGACCACCAGCGTGGCTATCTCGATAATCCGCCGAGGTTGCCTCCATCTGGCGAAGTTGTCGAAGCTGTCTTCCCCAAGAAGCAGAAAGAACGTGTCATCCGGCCGCTCCAGCCGCAGCGACTCGAGCGTGCTCACGGTGTAGGAGATTCCCCTCCGTTCAACCTCTCGCGTGTCCAAAAGCCAGTTGGCCTTGCCATCAAGAGAAAGCGCCAGCATCGCGCACCGGTGCGCGGCGGAAGCCTCTGGGTGCCCGGCTTTCAACGGCTGGCGCGCGCATGGGATGAACAGAATCTGATCCAACGCGCAGGCCCGCTCGGCCATCCGGGCCAAACGCGCGTGGCCTTTGTGCGGCGGATCGAACGTGCCTCCAAAGACGCCGGTTCTCACGGTTTTTCTTCCTCGCCCGCTTCCTGCAGGTAGGACCAGGCGGCGCGCAACAATTGTTCGAGCCCTTTATGCGTTGCCGCGGAGATTTTTCGGTACTGCCATCCGCGTTCAAGGGCATAAGCTCTCAAAGGAGCCTCCTGCTCGGGGTCAAGAGCGATATCCGCCTTTGTCCCGACCAGCACGACGGGCTTCTCGGAAAGGCCGGCGCCGTAAGAGCTGAGTTCATTTTCAACAACGCGCACCCTTTCGACAGGGGAGCTTAAGGTGTCTGACAGGTCAACCAGGTGCAAAAGCACGCGCGTCCGCTCTACGTGTTTCAGAAACTGGTCGCCCAGCCCGGCTCCAAGGTGCGCGCCCTCGATCAAGCCGGGGATGTCCGCGACGACGAAACTCTGGTGCCTCTCCCATTCGACCACGCCCAAGACGGGCCGCAAGGTCGTGAAAGGGTAGGAGGCTATTTTCGGCTGGGCGTTGCTTATTGCCGCAAGAAGAGTTGATTTGCCCGCGTTCGGCAGGCCCACAAGCCCCACGTCGGCCAAGAGCTTAAGTTCCAGCCTTACCCAACGTTCCTCGCCAGGCTCGCCCGGGTCAAATTCTCTGGGCGTCTGGTGCGTGGCGCTCTTGAACCTGGTGTTGCCACGGCCTCCGCGGCCGCCTTTCGCCACTATGAACTTTTGTCCAGGTTCTACCAGGTCGGCTATCGGATGGTCTGGCTGGTCTTCGAGATAAACCATGGTGCCGACAGGAACGGTCAGGATGAGCCTCTTGCCCGAAACGCCCGTCTTGAGGGCGCCCTGGCCGCCCTGGCCGTTTGTCGCCTTAAAAAAGCGCTTGGTGCGGTAAGTTAGGAGCGTGCGGACCTGCGGCCTTGCTAAAAGGACGACATCGCCCCCCCGGCCGCCGTCTCCACCATCAGGGCCGCCCTTGGGAACATACTTTTCTCTTCGGAAGCTGACGCAGCCGGACCCGCCGCGCCCTCCCTTTACGAAGATACGGGCGGAGTCCAGAAACATGGGGGATGGCTACGCAGAAACCACGTCTACGTAAACCCCTAGACGTCCGCGGTGGCGGAACCTTACCGCCCCGTCAGCAAGCGCGAAAAGCGTGTCGTCGGAGCCTCGGCCGACGTTCTGGCCCGGCTTGCAGGGCGTTCCTCGCTGCCGGATGAGAATGGTTCCAGCCTTGACGAGCTGGCCGCCAAAACGCTTAACGCCCAGCCGCTGCGAGTTGCTGTCGCGGCCGTTTCGAGAGCTGCCCTGTCCCTTTTTATGTGCCATGGCGTTACTCCCTATTCAGTCCTTGGAAATACCAAGGATTTCCACCTGGGTAAAAGGCTGGCGGTGGCCGTAAATCTTCTTGTACTGCTTGCGCCGCTTCTTGTGGAATACCAGCACCTTCTTCAACTGGCCGTCCCCAAGAACCTTTGCCGTGACCATGGCCTCCTTGCCTTCGCCATGAACCATGATCTGGTCGCCATCCACTACCAGAAGTGCCGGCCATTCGACCGTGGCCCCTGGTTCCTGCCCCAGCTTTTCAACCTTCAACTTGTCGCCGGCGCTTACTTTGTGCTGTTTACCGCCGACTTTGACAATAGCATACATGACCACCTCCGGTCGTACGAACCAGCAATTTAGCAGAAAAAGCGGCCGCTGTCAACTTGCCTCCACCGCCAGACATTCCGCGATGGAAGTGGGGTGCCTTCGGCGGCGGTTGCGCCAGGCGCCCTTTTTGGTATACTTGCCCTGGAGGCGGTTTTGTCAAGGACGCGAACGGAGAAAATGTCCGGCCAACGCTCCATTGAGACGCTGGAAGGACTCGGTATCGGGTACTACCGCAGCGACAATACCGGCACCTTCGTCGAGATCAATGAATGCGGGGCCTCGATGCTGGGATATACCACCTCCGAGATGATAGGCCGCATTACCACCCTGGACACCAACGTCAGTTCCGAATACCGGGAAAAGCTGAAACGCCAGGCTGAAGCCGAAGGATTCGTCGCTTCTTTTGTTTCTCCAACGAGGCGCAAGGACGGGTCGGTTTTTTACGCGGAATGGAGCCTCAGGCGCCTTGTCGGAGCTGACGGAGAGCCTTTGGGGTACGAGGGGGTCTTCAGGGACGTAAGCGACCAGTTCGCTCAGGCAAAGCAGCAGCAGGAGCTCATGGAGAGGCTTCGCCGCGCGAATGAATGGCTGGGGATGCTTTCTCACGTTCAAGAAGATTTGCTATCAGCCCTCGGCCATGACTTGAAGACCCCGCCGGGGATAGTCCTCGGTTTTTGCGAGCTTTTGCTTCGGGGCCGTTATGGACCATTGCGCCAAGAACAGGAGCGCCCGCTGCGGGCAATCCACAGGAACACCGCTCAATTGGCCGAAATGTTGGACATTCTGCTGGATTTTTCCCGCTCTCTTCGCAACCTGGATTTGAACCCGGCCGCCCCGTACCCCCTCAATGCGGTGCTGGCCAAGATGCAGGAGAGGCTTCTCAAAGAGGCAAGACAGCGGAAGGTGAGAATGACCGGCGCCGTGGCGGCGGATGTGCTCACGACCGCCCCTCCAGTGGTCCTGGAGTCTTTGCTCGAACACGCGGTTCGCAACTCGATATTCCTGTGCGAGGAGGGGGGAGAAATCATCTTTAGCGGGGAACGGACAGCCCAAAAAGCCCACCTCGTGGTGACGATGCCTGAGCAACACGATGAGCGCCCTCCGGCCCATCGCCTTCTAACGATATTCTTCGCTCTGCCGCCGCCGCAGCCGGGGAGCGCCGAGCACGCTCCTTACCGGCTCGGCTACGCCGCCGCGCGCTATCTTGCGACGCTGGTCAACGGCCAGATGACATCCAGGCAGGTCGGGGATAAGGGCGCCGAGGTAAGGATTACCCTGCCCGGCGCGTGAAAATCCCATGGCCATCGCTCTGGTTATTTTCGCCTTCACCTACATCCTGATCGCCGCGCGCCGTTTCGCGTTGTTGCCGGTTGGCCGCCCGGCCGGCGCGCTTTTGGGGGCGGCGGCCATGGTGGTTTTCGGCGTCCTTACGCCGGTGGAGGCTTACGGCTCAATTGATCTTCGGACGATTTCCCTTCTTTTCGGGATGATGGTCATTACCGGATACTTGCAGGCGGCGCGCTTCTTCCCGGCGCTCTCGCGGTGGGTTTTGCGCCGGGCAAGTGGCCCGCGAGCGCTTTTGGGGGCGGTCGTCTGGATTTCCGGCGGCGCCTCGGCTTTCTTGGTGAACGACACGGTGTGCCTGATGTTCACCCCCATCGTGTTGGCGCTCGCGCTGGAACTCGAAGTTGACGCGCTGCCTCTTTTGATGGCGCTCGCCACGTCGTCCAACATAGGTTCCGTGGCGACGCTCACGGGCAACCCGCAAAACATGCTAATAGGCACGGCTTCGCACATTCCATACAGGCAGTACTTCTTGATAATGGCTCCTTTGACTGTCTGCCTGCTGGCCGTGAACCATTTCCTCCTTTTGAGGTTTTACAGGCGCGAGCTTCAAAAGGCCGCAAGGGCCCGCAAGGGAGCGGGAAAAAGCCTCATCCACAGGCCGCTCATAGTAAAAAGCCTCGTCGTTCTGGCCTGCGTCGTGGCGGCGTGGCTTTTAGGCGCGGACCTATCCTTTACCGCCGTGGCCGGCGCAGCCACGCTTATTGCGTGGGGAAGAAGGGAACCGAGAAGGACTTTCGAGAGGCTCGACTGGACGCTCCTTCTGTTTTTTGCCGGCCTCTTCGTTGTTATCGCCGGCGTTGAGAAATCGGGCGCGGTTACCTGGTTGACAGGGCTTTTCCCAACCGGGGGTGGAATCTGGGGAGCGGTCAACTTCTCCATATTCTCGGTCCTTTGCAGCAACCTTTTCTCCAATGTCCCCTTCGTCCTGGTTGCCGCCAAGTGGATAGGCAGCCTGCCATCTCCCGAATTGCACTGGCATCTTCTGGCGCTGACCTCGACGCTCGCCGGAAACCTCACGCTTGTAGGCTCAATGGCAAATCTCATAGTAGCGGCGCTATCAAGGGGAGTCCGCCCCGTGGGCTTCAGGGATTACCTCCGCTACGGCGTGCCGATAACCATTTTGACGACAGCCATCGGCGTAGCTTACTTGCTCCTTGTTTATCATTGAACCTGCCTTCCTCCGCGCTGCCGTCTGTCGTCTGCTTGGCCGCGTTGTTGACATCGCCACCGTGGCGGGGATATGCTTCGATTGCTGGAGGGGACGAGATGCTTACCCTTGAAGCCCTGGGAATGATAGAGACGCGCGGGTTTGTCGGGGCAGTGGAGGCGTCGGACGCCATGGTCAAGGCGGCCAACGTTATCCTTGTAGGCAAGGAGTATATCGGCGGAGGCTACGTCACCGTGATGGTTCGCGGGGATGTTGGGGCCGTCAAGGCCGCCGTTGACGCCGGCGCAGCCGCGGCTAGGCGCGTGGGGGAATTGATTGCGGTCCACGTCATTCCGAGGCCCTTCGAGCAGGTCGAGGGGATCCTCCCGCAAGGCGAGATCGCTTACGAGACGAGCGAAGCCGCCTCGGGCAAAGCCGGCGCCCCCAAGCGGCCCAAAGGGAAATAAAGACACTCACCACAAAGGCACGAAAGCGGAGAGAATAAATCATGGCGGCTTCTGACGTAGACCGGGCTGTTAATACCGTCCGCCAGGCTTTCTTGCAGTTCTCCACGTTCACTCAGGAACAGGTGGACAAGGTTGTCGACGCGATGCACGACGCGTGCCTGCCCAATCTTGAAAAATGGGCGCGCATGGCCCACGAGGAAACCGGATACGGCACGATAGCGGACAAAACCGAGAAGAACCGCTTCGGGGCCGAGGATGTCTACCGGTACATCCGCCCCATGAAGACCGTTGGCTTTCTTTCGGCTGATGCCGGCCTCGGAATTTACGAGGTGGCCTCGCCCATGGGCGTGGTTGCGGCCGTCATTCCTTCGACGAACCCCACGTCCACGGCGATCTACAAGATCATGGTTTCCCTTAAGGCGCGCAACGGCATAGTCGTCTCTCCCCATCCCAACGCGAAGAACTGCATTCAGGCCGTCTGCGGCACGATGCACGACGCCGCCGTCGCCGCCGGCGCGCCCAGGGGAATCATTGCCTGCCTTGCCGCGCCGACGATCGAGGACACGCAAGCCCTGATGAGAAACCGGGGCACGAACGTCATTCTGGCGACTGGCGGAATCGGCCTCGTCAACGCCGCCTACTCTTCGGGCAAGCCATCCTATGGCGTCGGCCCGGGCAACGTGCCGGCCTTCATCGAGCGAACCGCCGTGGTCTCAAAGGCCGTGAAGGATGTCATCGCCGGGAAGAGTTTCGACTGGGGGACAATCTGCGCAAGCGAGCAGTCGCTGATCGCCGATACGCCGGTAGCTTCGCAGGTCAAGGAAGAGCTTTTGCGAAACGGCGCTTACATCGTGAACGAAAGGGAGAAGGCCCAGCTCGAAGCTCTGATGGTTGACAAGGAGGGAAGGCTCAATCCCAAGATCGTCGGCCGCTCGCCCAAATACATCGCTGAAAAGGCGGGCTTCAGCGTGGCCGATTCGGTTCGCGCGCTCGTCGTCCCAGAAAAGGGCGTCGGCCGCGATTTCCCTCTCTCTCTTGAAAAACTCTCCCCCGTGCTCTCCTATTTTGAGGAGGACGGATGGGAAGCCGGCTGCCACCGCTGCATCGAGGTCCTTCAATATGGCGGCCTCGGCCACACGCTATGCCTTCACACCCAGGACCTTGAGGTGATCCGCCAGTTCGCGCTCAGAAAGCCGGTCTTTAGAATAATCATCAATTCGCCAGGCACTCACGGCGCCATCGGCTTTTCGACAAATCTTCCGCCCGCCATGACTTTGGGATGCGGCGCTTTGGGCAACAACATCACTTCAGACAACATCACGCCACTGCACCTCATAGACCGCAAGAGGATTTGCTACGAAGCCAGGCCGGTGGGAGGCGGGAAGCTCGTCCCCCTTCCGCCTCTTGTCAAACTGGGAGACGAACTAGATGACGCCGCCAGGCGCTTCGTGGCCCAACGCATGGGCTCAGCGCCGGCGCCAAATCAAAGCCAGCGGCGAATGGGCGCCAACCCGGCAGCCGCCCCCGCCCGCCAGGAAAATCAGAAGGCGCTCGACTTCGTAAGCGAGAGCGACGTTCGCCAGGCTCTCAAGGAGGGCCGCAAGGTCCGCATCCACTCAAAAACGCTTTTGACCCCATCCGCCCGCGAGCTGGGCGAAGAACACCAGATATTCGAACGGACGTGAATCGGCAATACAATTCAACATCCGAGATTCTCTTCGCGGGCTCCTCTAGGCCATGCCTTTTTCCGGCCTGCGTTTCTCCCACGGCGTAATGTAGGGGGAAAGCGGCAACCTGTCCTCGGCCGCCTCGCGCGGCTCCGGCTTTACAGGCTCGGCCCACGTTTCGGCTTTGTGGCGCTTGCCCGAGATTGCGTCGAGCTCCCTGTGCGCCAGCGCGCGGATCTCAGGCCTCAGCCCCTGTGCCGCTATCTCCTCGGTAAAACCACGGCGGCCTTCGACCAGGTCTTCCAGGAAGCGCCTTATCTGCGCGTCGGAGTAGAGGTTGGCCGCTTCGTATTGGGCGAGGTCATAACCCTCGCACTTGACCACTTCCTCGGTGTTGAGCCGCCCCTTCCTGTACTCGTTGGTTCCTCTCAAGTCGCCGCGCTGGAGAGCCGCCATTAGGTCAATCGGGACGCGCTGAGCCTTCCGCACGAGCTTCTTTGCTCCCGTGGCCGGGTCTTTTTCAATGATTTCGCCGACGCCTCCGGTGTTGTACTGAAAAAAATGGACCTTTCCCGGATAGCGCGCCACCAAGTCTTTGACGATATCGTAAAAAGCGTTGACCTTTCTGCCCTGCGCCCCGATGATGAAATCGTCCATTCCGACGATTCTCACGCTTTCTCCGGCCTTTTCAGGCACGGTGGCAAATGAATGGGTGGACTCGCCCCAGAGGTAGGCGAGCACGCCCTGTTCCCACGTGAGGCGCTGGGCGAACGGCATGATGGTGTTGCGCCTCGTGATGAAGGCAAAAGCGAGGCCGTCAAGCTCTTCAAGCGTGGGCAGGTTGATTGACTTCGCGCAAATCGAAACCAGGCGCCGCCCTCGCTTCACCTTCAACTGGCGGCGGTCGAGCACGCCGCGGCCGTTCTCCCCGAGCCGCTCGTCCAAGAAGTCAATATCGCCTCTGGAGTTGATCATGACGTTTTCCAAAAGCGCCGACTTGTGAACGAGCGACCGGTACATCGCCTCCTGCAGCTTCACGTCCACGTCGGTCTTGACGTAGAACCCCTGCTCGGTGCCCAGGGCGGAGCCGTCCCTTTTCAGCATCACGATGTCGTCCTGCGCCACCCAGGTCCCCTCGCCCTGTTCCGGGTCGAGGCCGAGCTGGTGGCAGGACCATGTTGACTTGCCGGTGGCGGTGAGGCCGAACATGAAAACGCCGTATGTTTTGAGCTTTCCCGTGGCGCGGTCCCGCGCGCGAACCACCTTCGTGCCGGCGTGAAGGCCGAGCATTCCGCGCTGGTCGGCGCGGAACATGGCCTGGCGCAAGAACCCCTTCTTGCATTCCCCGGTGTAGTCCGTCCCCAGCGCTATGTTGATGTCGTGCTCTGGAAGGACCAGAACCTGCATCCTTAGCATGTGTTCCTCTGGGATGTGAATCATTACGAATTCAGGGCCGGGCCCGCGGCGCTTAACCGGTCCCATCGTGCGCGCCCACTCGTAGGCGAGCCGGTAGTTCTTGGGATCGGCGACGCTCACGTAGAGGTTGCAGATCGGGGTGTACTCGGGGTTGTCGCCCATTTGGCGCCTGATGTGGACAAACGGCATCGTCCTCACAAGCTGGAGCACTTTGTGGAGCTGCTCCGGTGCCTTCTCGACGATGCCCAATTGAACCGCGGATGGCCTAGGAAGCACAATTTCCGGCCCCGCGCCAAGGTAGACCGTCCTCGCGGCGATGCGCGACGAAACCTTTGAAAACCACGTATATGAACCGGCCGCCGTCCGCTGCGCGGTTTTTAAAGCTTTGCGCCTCAGGCTCCACATGCCTGGATGTTCAATGTTTTTGCCGTCCAGCGCCGGCCGCAGGTTTTCAGCAAAGCGGCGGTAGGCGTCGGGATCGTATGGAGTTTCAGCCATCACAGCCCCCTTTTGGCTCAATGCGCCAAGGATTAAGTATAAACTGGAGGAGCCAAAGGCGCAACGCGGACGCCAACATGCAAAAAACATTGGGATATGGGAAAACGAGGCGGTGAAGGCGCGGAGAGAAAAAGAAGCTCCATCCAAAGCAGCTCATGTATTTATCGGTTGGTGCCGGAGGCCGGGCTCGAACCGGCATGGCCTTTCGGCCAGGGGATTTTAAGTCCGACCAGAGGGCTTTATACGGGAGTCAACGCAAGCCCGCAAACGCCCACTTGGCGCGGGTTTTCACGAAGGCGGTATTCTTCGGGAGTCTTCGGGAATGCCCGCTTTGCGACTTGCGAAGTTGCACAAAAGGTGCACTCGTTCCCAGAGTGCGAGACTAACCGGGGGCAACGGTTCGGCCAGCTACCGAACCGGGGACGTGCTCCACGCCCTGCCCCCGGCCCAAAGATGGAGCGACCGGAAAGGAGCGCCGGAGAATGGCCCAAAACAAAGCGCCAAAAGAATTCGAGGCCTTGCTCTTCACTGACGAGAAAATGGCCAAAGTGATCGTAACCGAAGAGGAGCTGGCCGAAGGCGAAGCTGGAAAATTTGAGGCTATTGGGAAGAACGGCCAACGCTACAAGTTATTCGGTGCTTACCTCGAACCTTTAGAGGGTGAGACCGTTGTCCTGCACAACAACCCATTTGTCCCTTATTATCCTTGGACCGATATGGAGGGGAACCCGCTAGCAGTGAATGACGACGGCCAGGTCATCAAGCCTCGCTGTCGGAAGCGTTGGCTTTACATACCAAAGGGATTTTTCGAGGCGGAGTGGAAAAAGGCGCGGAGGTCTCCTAAAGTGAGAACTCTACTTTATGCCTGGCTACGCAGCGGGGGCGAGAACGTTGAACAAGGCTCGTATGAGCGAATGAGGGAGTGCTTTGAGAGCACCGAGCTACGCAACATGCAGAGACGTTGGGAGCCCGCGCTCCAAGGCCATTGGTGCTGGAAGCGCCTGCAAGGAGACGCTGAGGCGCGCAATATGCTGTTTAAAGTGGCGTACATGTTAGGCATGGTGGATGGGCAATGGGGAAGAGATGCTAAGTCGGGGAGCGGCGCTCAAGGGCGGAATCCAAAAGCCCCGGCGCTAGACGAATTGATCCGCAAGCTTTTCGCCTCCGGCGTAACCACCACGGCCCCGGCGCTTAAGAGGGAAGCCAAAAATGGACTACGCGGGCTCAAGCTTTCTGGGGGCTTCCTTCGTCTCACGGACAAACAAGGGAAGCCAGTCCACGGGGAAAGCCTTTCTTGGGAAACCGTCAAAGACCGCCTGAAGGTCCTTCGCCGCGAAGCGCGGAGAGAAACGGGCGAAAAATAAAACCGGGGTGAAAAGGCCTTTATACCCAGAAATAACCATATAAAACAACGACATTCAGCTTGACAAGCCCCCGCAATACTCCCATATTCTCCACAGCGCACGGCTTCACCGGCGAACGCCCGGCGGCTTAGGCGCTTGTGGAGGTGAACATGGAAAAGCTTTTGACGGCAACGGAAGCGGCGGAACTGTTAGGCTTGACGCGAAGCGCGTTGTACATGGCAATTCAAAGGCGCGAGATGCCCGTTCTTCGGCTGGGCCAGCGGCGCATACGCTTTCGGGCGAGCGACCTGGAAAAGATACTCCAAGCCCAAGCGCCGGTTGAGCGCGAGCGGAAAGCGGGGTGACGCATGGGCTGGGAAGACACGGCCCCCGTGGGGACGGGGGCGAGCTTTAAAAAAGCGACCGTATCCACTGCCAAATATAACCCCACGCCAGACGAAAAGCAAGCCCTAAGAGCGGCCTGCCGTCAACGCCAGAGAGACCTTTCCCACGCCACGAAATACCAGAAGCAGTTATATCGCGCCGTAAGACTACGCCTGGGCGGGAGGCTATTATGACGCCGCTTGATCGCGTTCTTTCGGCTTTACGTCAACGCGGAATTGAGCCGAAGCCTTCCGGCCCCGGCAAGTGGCAGGCAAAATGCCCAGGCCATGACGACCGGAATCCCTCCTTATCCATAAGCGAAGGCGAAGGCGGCCGGTCAATTTTGCACTGCTTCAGCGGCTGCACACCGGAAAGCATAGTGG
>JAEMPZ010000097.1:0-10379 GCA_022759065.1 Acidobacteriota bacterium
GTGCGTGGCGACGACTACGGTGGTGCCGGAGGCGTTTACCTCCTGGAAAAGCCGGATGATTTCGTGGGCCAGGTCGGGGTCGAGGTTTCCGGTCGGCTCGTCGGCCAAAAGTATTACCGGCCTATTCACCAGCGCCCGGGCTATCGCGACGCGCTGCTGCTCGCCCCCTGAAAGCTCCTCTGGAAAAGCCTCAAGCCTGCTTTGCAGCCCGACCCAGCGCAGCGCTTCAAAGGCCCGCCGCTTGCGCTCCTTGATGGGCACGCCCTGAAGCGTCATCAACAGAGCCACGTTTTCATAGACGGTCCGCTCAGGGATCAGGCGAAAATCCTGGAAAACGACTCCCAAGCGGCGCCTGAAATAGGGAAGCTGGCGCGCGGTCAGCGCGTCGAGGTTGCGCCCGTTGACCAGAAGCTGGCCGCTCGATGGGCGCTCCTCCCTGATTATCATCTTCAAAAGGGTGCTCTTGCCAGCGCCTGATGGGCCGGTGACGAAGCAAAACTGGCGCGGATGGATCGCCAGCGTCACGTCCTCCAGGGCGGCTGCTTCTCTGCGGTAGGTTTTTGTCACGTGGTACAGTCTGATCATGCGGGCTCCGCCGGAGCGCTTCCCGGCATCGCTGATGCCCGCCTATTCTACAAGGGAGCTAAGGCTTAAGCAACCCGCTTGGCTTTTACAACGGGGACGATCCTGCCGCCGGTGGCTTTGGGCCTGACCGTATCCTTGTAAGCCTCTTTGAGGAAGAGTTCTCCCCCGGCCATTCCCATGCCGGTGTCGTGGCCTATGCGCCCGCCAACCTCTATGCGGCCGCCGGCCATCTCTTCTCCGCAAAGGTCCCACGCCAAGTCCTTGATGACTATGGCGCCGCCGGTCATCCGGTACCCGGCTGAATACCCCGCGTTGGCCTGAACGGTGATGCGCCCGCCCATCATGCGGTTGCCAATGAAATCGTGGGCGTTGCGGTGGACGAGAATCTCGCCCCCCACCATGGAATGGCCCAGGTGATTTTCGGCGAGCCCCTTGACGACGATCTTGCCGCCCGTCATCCCCATGCCGCAGTAGTCCTCTACGGAGCCCTCTATTGTCAGCGTACCGGAGGCCATGTACGCGCCGGCGTGGTTGCCGGCGCCGCCTTTCACCGTCAGGTTGTAGGTCTTGCCGAAAGCGTTGACGCAGTCGAGGCGGGATTCCTCCTTGAGCACGGCCAGGTCTAGCGACGCGTCCTGCTTGAGCGCCTGCTGCAGGGCCGAAAGAAACAGCCCGGCCTTTTTCGCGAAGGCCGCGTGCTCTTTCATTTGGCATATCCCATTGAGGGCTTCCTGAAGCGTCAGTGAACCGAGCCCCTCTTTGGGGATGGCCGCCGCGGCGGCCGCGTACTCCAGATCAAGAGTCTGGGCGAAGGGGGCGTTAAGGTATCCGTCAAAAATTTTAGCGATTTCCATGGTTTGCTCCCTTTTATGCCGGAGGATACCAGGCTCGCGCCGGGTCCCTTAGATAGGCGTCCATAGAACGCGCCGCCTCGCGTCCCGCGCGCGTGGCCAAAATGACCGTAGCCGCGCCGGTTATGGCGTCCCCGCCGGCGAACACCTTGGGCACCGTCGTCATGTAGGTTTCGCGGTTGGCCTGGATGATGGAACCCCAGCGCGTTTTGAGCCCGGGCATGTTGGAGGGAATCAGCACGTTCGGCGTTTGGCCGATGGAGACGACGACCGTGTCGCAGGGGATCTCGTACTCGCTGTCCTTGATCGGAATCGGGCGGCGCCGCCCGGACGAGTCGGGCTCGCCCAGCTCCATCTTTTGGACGACCACGGCCCTGACGAACCCGTTTTCGTCGCCAAGGTACTTTACCGGGTTGGTGAGGACGGTGATGATCGCGCCCTCCTGTTCGGCGTGCTCGATCTCCTCTCCTCGCCCGGGCATCTCATCACGGCTGCGGCGGTAAACGATGCGCGCCTCTTGTGCTCCCAGCCTCAGCGCGATGCGGACGACGTCGAAGGCGGTGAAGCCGGCGCCGACAACCACGCAGCGCCTTGGGCGCCGGATGGGCGTCCCCGCCACTCCCTCCTGCCACGCCTGCATGAGGTTCACCCTGGTGAGAAATTCGTTGGCCGAATATACGCCGTTGAGGTTCTCGCCCGGTATGCCCATCATGTTGGGATATCCCGCGCCGGAAGCCACGTAAACGGCGTCGTACCCATCAAGCACTTCCTTGACCGGAAGCGTCCGCCCCACGACGACATTGCACTCAATGTTCACGCCCAAGGAACGGACGTAGTTCACTTCCTTCTGGACGATCGCCTTCGGAAGCCGGAATTCCGGTATGCCGTACATCATGACCCCGCCCGGCTTGTGGAGCGCCTCGAAAAGGTCAACCTTGTGGCCCATCTTGGCCAGGTCCGCCGCGCACGAGAGGCCGGAGGGGCCGGAGCCAATCACGCAGACCTTGTAACCGGTGGCCGGCTTCAGGGGAGCCGCGTGCTCGCCGTCGGAATGCAAAAAGTGGTAGTCGGCGCAAAAGCGTTCAAGGCGCCCTATTGCGATGGGGTTATGCGGGTTGGTGTCGTTGATTATGCACGCCGCCTCGCAGAGGTTCTCCTGCGGGCAGACGCGGCCGCAGACGGCCGGCAGGGCGTTGTACTTGTGGATATCCTCCGCTGCTTCGTGGAACTTTCCGCGCGAGATGAGGCCGATGAACGTGGGAATGTCTATGTGGACAGGGCAGGCGACCATGCAGCGGGGCTTTGGGCATTCGAGGCAGCGCATTGACTCGGCCACCGCCTCTTTGGGAGAGTACCCCAGCGCCACTTCGTTGTAGTTGTGGATCCGCTCTTTCGCGTCCTGGCAGGCGATGTCAAGGCGCTTTTCCTTGGAACGCGGCTTCTTTTTGTCGCCCTCCTTCACGCCTCCGAGTTCGACGATGTCAATCGCATCGGCCATGAATTCCTCCTAACGCCTGAGGGCCTCAAAGGCCAGTTTGCACTTGTGGTCCGCCTCAAGCGCCATCCGTTCTTCTTTCGCGTAGCCCTTCATTCTGGCGAACATCTCGCCCCAGTCAACCTTGTGGGCGTCGAAGTCTGGCCCGTCAACGCAGACGAACTTGGTTTCGCCGCCTATGTGGACGCGGCAGCCGCCGCACATGCCGGTCCCGTCAATCATGATGGTGTTGAGGGAGACCCACGTGGAAACGCCCCAGTCCTTCGTTTTTTCCGAGACGGCGCGCATCATCACCGGCGGGCCTATGGCGATGATCCTGTCCATCTTGGCGCCGCCGTCATGGAGCTTCGCGAGCGCGTCGGTGACGAGCCCCTTCTCGCCGAAGGAGCCATCGTCAGTGGTGACGAGCATCTCGTCTGAAACGGAGGCGATTCGGTCGTGCCAGAACATCAGATCCTTGCTCCTGTAGCCGACTATCGCGACGACGCGGTTGCCAGCCTCCTTCAGCCCCTTGCAGATCGGATAAATGGGCGCTACGCCAAGGCCGCCGCCGATGACCACCACCGTGCCGAACTTCTCGACGTGCGTAGGCGTTCCCAGTGGCCCGACAACCGCGAAGAGCGAATCGCCGGCGTTGAACTGCTCGCCGAGCTGGATCGTGGTCTTGCCTACTTCCAGGAACACGATGGTTATCTCGCCCTTTTGGGGGTCTGAATCGGCGATCGTGAGCGGGATGCGCTCGCCGTGCTCGTCGCTCATGACGATGACGAACTGCCCCGGCTTGTGGTGCGCCGCGACCCTGGGCGCCTGGACCGTCATCTCTATGACGCCCTTTGCCAGCGTCCGCTTGCTTGTAATGGCGTACATTCAACTCCTCCGTTCCTGTCCGCGGGCGGGGCGCCGCCCCAAGCGCGGATAAGCGCACTATTCTACTCACCTTTCACCCCCATTGCAAGCGCCTTACGCCAGCCCCGCGCCGTCTGATTCTCGACAAGCGAGAATGACGGCATCTACGCGACCGACGACCGACCAACGACGAACGACGACCGCGCATGAAGTCGCGCGTCCGTCAACCGTCGTCCGTCTATCGTCCGCCGTCTGCCGTCGTCTTTGGCCCCTGACTCCTGACTCCTGACACCTCGCGCCTGACTTTTCTCCCTGACCTCCCTGTGAGAAAAGCGGCTAGCGGCGGGAACAATGTTGGCTGCTTTCTGTCCCAGTTGGATGTTGGTGGTATTATTTAACCGTGGATGGGCGGCAAAATGGCGCCGTGGAGGCGCGTTGATGGCGGGAGGCGAAAATGGAGAGGCAAGAACCCCCTAAGAGACAAGCTGGCTTGTTGGCGCTCGCGGCTTTAGCCGCCGTTCTCATCGTTATCTTCGCCTTGACGGCGCGGCTTGGGCTGGCTCTCGCCCAAAACGCCGGGCCGCCGAAGATAACGCCTCCACCCTCATCCGGCGTGAAGTCCCCGGAGACCGGCTGGAAGCTCGTCGAGAAGCTGATCGCAGACCAGAAATTCCAGGAAGCGCTGGGCGAAACGGACAAGCTTAGGCTCGCGGCGCAGAAGGCCATGAATGAGGAGGAGTGGACGCGCGCCCTTGTAAAAGAGGTCCAGCTCAAAATCGGCCTTCACGGCTACGAGACGGCGGTGCGCTTCCTGATGGAAGAGCCTTGGCCCAAGGGCCGGCGGCAAAAAGAGGTTCTGAACCTCTTCTATGCCCACTCCCTCGTCACCTACTATCGGGCTTACTCGTGGGAAATAAACCAGCGCGAAAAGGTCGAGTCGAAGGGCGTTGACCTCAAGGCGTGGACGAAGGACGAAATTTTCGCCGAAGCTCAGCGGGCGTTTCTTAAAGTATGGGCCGACCGGGACGATTTGGGCCACGCATCCGTGGCGAGTTGGAAGGAGTACATCTATCCTAACGACTACCCGGCTGGAGTGCGCGACACGATGCGCGACGCCGTGGCCTACCTTTTCGTTGACCTGTTGGCCGACACATCCTTCTGGACTCCAGCTCAGTCGAACGAAATCTACAGGCTTGGCCTGGCCGATATGCTCAAGACGCCGTCGGGCTTGTGGCTGAATGACAACGGGGGCGAAGCTATATTGTCCGCCCCATCCGCCCACCCGCTCTCGAAAATCCGCGCCATCCTTGATGACCTTGAAGCGTGGCACGCGATGAGGGGCGACCGCGCGGCGGAGCTTGAAGCCTTTCTTGAGAAGCTTGACCACCTGCACCAAAGCTTTACCCAAGAAGAGGACAGGAAACTAATCAAGCAGGAATTGGCGCGAAGGCTGCCGGAGTTCCGCTCGGTTTCGTGGTACTCGATGGGCGTGGCGCGGCTGGCCGAATTCACCCAAGAGGAGGAGGCGCCGGACGCGCTGGTCAGGGCGCGCGCAATTGCCATCGAAGGCCAGAAAGCCTACCCAGGCTCCCCGGGCGGCGCGAGGTGCTTGAGCATCGTTAAGCAGATCGAGGCCCCATCCTATCAAATGGCCGCGATGCGCAGCGACGCGCCTTCAAAGCGCTCGATCCTCGTGACGCACGGCAACATCGGGGCGCTCTATTTCAGGGCCTACAAGGTGGACCTTCTATCACACATCGCCTCGGCGCGGGACTACAACCTGCTTCCCCAATGGGACCAGGTCAGGCGCCTTATAGATTCAGCCAGGCCCGACGCGCAGTGGCAAGCCGCGCTTCCCCCCACTCCGGATTACCGGGATCACAAGACCTTCGTGACGCCGCCGCTTCTCAAGCCGGGCTTTTACGTCGTAGCCGCCTCGGCGCGCGAGGACTTTGCCAAGGACCATAACCGCATCCTCGCCGTTGACGTAGTAATAGGCGATCTCGTCATCTTGACGCGCCATGACAACGAAGGCGGAATCGAAGCACAGGTCTACAGCGGCGCGTCGGGGCGGCCCGTTGCCGGCGCGCAGGTGACGCTCTACACCTGGGACTGGCAGAGCGGCCACAAGCCCGTTGAGTCAAAAACCACCGGCGACGATGGGGCGGCCGGCTTCAAGCCCGCCGAAAGAACCAATCAGAGCTACTTTCTTCTTGCGCGCAAGGGAGACGACCTCGCCCTCGATTCAAGCTATATCGGCGTTTACAAGCCAGAAACGCCTTCGGAGCAAACGGCCTCCCTGCTTTACACCGACCGAAGCATCTACAGGCCGGGCCAGAAATTGTATTGGAAGGTTCTCTGCTACCACGGCCGCGCGGATCTCGGCAAGTTTGAAGTCCTGCCCAATTCAGCCGTCACCGTGACTCTTTTCGACATCAACAGCCAGAGGGTTGCCGACGCCATGGTGACGACAAACGCATATGGCACCGCTAGCGGCGAGTTCGTGATACCGCAGGGCAGGCCGTTGGGACAATGGCGGATCAACTCCTCCTTCAACGGCGGGGCTTCTATTCGCGTGGAAGAGTACAAGCGGCCGGCCTTCGAGGCGGCAATCCAGGAGCCGAAAGCGCCGCTTCGCCTCAACCGTCCCGCGGCGCTCACCGGCGAGGCGAAGTACTACTTCGGCCTGCCGGTGACGAACGGAAGCGTTGTCTGGCGAGTTACGCGCGAGCCCGTCTATCCGTGGTGGTGGGGCTGGTACGGCTGGGGTGGAAGGACGCAGGCGCAAACGATCGCTTCGGGAACGGCGAAGATAAAGGAGGACGGAACATTCGACGTGGCCTTCACGCCAGAGGCTGACGAGCGCGAGGCGTCAACTTCCGAAATGAGCTACCGCTACAAGCTGGCCGCCGACGTCACGGACGAGGGCGGAGAAACGCGCACCGCTTCCAAGACGTTCCGCCTCGGCTTCGTCTCCGTCGAGGCAAATCTCAGCAGTGATGCCGGTTTTGCAAGCGAGAACAAGGCGGCGGCCTTCAAGGTCAGCCGCGCCGATTTGAACGGCTCGCCGCGCGCCGGAAAGGGCACGTGGCGGCTTGTGGCTCTTGTTCAGCCGGCGAAGGCCCTGCTTCCTTCCGAGCTGCCTGAGCCGGAGCCTCCCTCCGCCAAGGAGTCGCCCGATGCATACCGCACGCCCGGAGACGCGCTGCGCCCCCGTTGGGACGGCGATTACAATATCGAGGCGATCCTCCACTCCTGGAAGGAGGGCGATGAAAAGGCTCACGGGGAGGTCTCCTGCGACGACAAAGGCGAAGGAGAGGTGACGCTTCCCGCGCTGCCTCAAGGCGCGTATCGCCTGTTGTATGAAACGAAAGACGACTTCGGCGCAACGTGCAAGGCGCAGCGGGAGTTCATCGTCGCCGCGCCTCGCGCGAACCTGGCGCTGGCAGCCGCTCTCATTGTGGAAAGCGACACCGTGAAAGTCGGTTCCACCGCCCGCTTTTTCGTTCACTCGGGGCTTCAGGACCAGACGATGCTCTTCGAGCTTTACCGCGACGGAAAGCTTATGGATAGAAGACGGCTCGAATCGGGGAGCGGCAATGAGATCATCGAGATTCCAGTGGCCGAGAAGGACCGGGGCGGCTTCGCGGCGAAACTCACTCTCGTTCGGGACCATCAGGAGCTGAGCTTCTCTCAGGGCGTCTTCGTCCCTTGGGATGACAAGGAGATGAAGGTCGAGTTCTCCACCTTTAGGGACAAGCTGCGACCGGGCGCAACGGAGACCTGGCGCGTTCTTGTAAGAATGCCAGGCGGAAAACCGGCCGAGGCGGGCGCCGCCGAGCTTCTTGCCTACATGTACGACAAGAGCCTTGATATTTTCGCCCCGCACAATCCCCCCTCGATTCTCTCGCTTTATCCCAACCACGCCGCCGCGGGAAGCTATCAATCTACGCTTGGCGAGGCCCCGGCGAGTTACAGCGACGAGTGGAACTTCGCCGACCTCCCCGGTTACAGCACCTTCTCCGGCGACCGGCTCAAGTTTTACGACAACTACGGAATCGGCGGAATGGGAAGGCGCAGATATTACGGCGAAGGCGGCATCGAAGGTGGCGTCGAAGGGGGTATAATGATGGAAAAGGCGGCGGCCATGCCAATGTCTGCCGCCCCACCCCCGGCGCCTGCGGAAACCCCCTCGCGAGACGAAGCGAAGAAAGAGGCGCCCGCGAAGAACGCCGCGCCGCCGAGCGAAGCTCCCGCCGCAACCGAGCAGCTTCGCTCCAACTTCGCCGAGACGGCTTTCTGGCAGCCACATCTTCTAACCGGCAATGACGGGACGGCGCTAATCGAATTCACCGTGCCCGATTCGGTGACGGCATGGAACGTCTGGGTTCACGCCGTGACAAAGGGCCTCAAGGCCGGATCGCTTCACAAGGAAACAAGAAGCGTCAAGGAGCTGATGGTCCGCCCCTACATGCCCCGCTTTTTCCGCGAAGGCGACAAGGCGGACTTGAAGGTGGTCGTCAACAACGCGTCGGACCACGAGCTTCAAGGCAACGTGACGCTTGAAATCTTCGACCCCGAGACCAATGAGAACCTCGCGCCGGCTTTCGGTCTTCCAGCCAGCGTCCCGCCCCAGCCCTTTGCCGTGAAAGCGGGCGGCGGCGCCAACGTCACTTTCAGCTTGTCGGCGCCAGCGAGAGTCGGAACCGTGGCCTTCAAGGTGGTGGCGAAGTCAGGCGATTTCTCCGACGGCGAACTGCGGCCGCTGCCGATTCTTCCGGGCCGCATGCACCTGGCGCAGTCCCGCTTCGTGACGCTTCGAGACGGCGACAAGCGAGAGATGGCCTTCGAGGACTTGAAGAAGAACGACGACCCGACGCTCATCAACGAACAGCTCGTCGTAACGGTGGACGCGCAGTTGTTCTACGGCGTCCTCCAAGCGCTTCCGTACCTCGTCAACTATCCTTACGAGTGCACAGAGCAGACAATGAACCGGTTTCTTTCCACCGGCATCCTGACGAGCCTTTACCGCGATTATCCGGCTGTGGCGAAGATGGCGAAGGAGATGTCGAAGCGCGACACGCCCTACGAAGCCTTCGACGACAACGATCCGAACCGCAAGATGGCGCTTGAGGAAACTCCGTGGCTCGAAGAGGCGCGCGGCGGCAAGGACGAAGGGCTAGGCATGGCCAAGGTCCTCGACCCGAACATCGCGACGGCCCAGCGCGAAGCCTCCCTCGCCAAGCTCTTGAAGTCCCAGACATCGCAGGGCGGCTTCCCGTGGTGGGCCGGCGGCCCGCCTTCGCCCTACATGACGCTCTACATCGTTTACGGATTCAGCAAGGGAATCGAGTTCGGCGTTGACGTTCCGAAGGATCCGATCGTGCGCGCTTTCGGCTATCTCCACCAGCACTACCTCGACGAGTGCGTGAGAGAGATGATGAGCCACGACTCGGGCTGGGAGTTCGTCACCTTCCTCAATTACACGCTCTCCAATTTCCCCGACGCGAGCTGGACAGGCGGCGTATTCACCGATGCCGAGCGAAAGCGGATGCTCGATTTCTCATTCAAACACTGGAAGCAGCACTCGCCGTACCTGAAGGGTTATCTGGCGTTGACGTTGAAGCGGATGGGCCGCTTGAACGACGCGAAGCTGGTTTTTGACTCTGTCATGGACTCCGCGAAGACGACAAGGGACGGCGGCACCTCATGGGCGCCGGAGGACCGGGGCTGGCTCTGGTACAACGACACAATCGAGACCCATGCCTTCGCATTGCGAACGCTGATGGAGCTTTACCCGAAGGACAGCCGCAGTGACGGGCTGGTGCAGTGGATATTCCTCAACAAGAAGCTCAACCACTGGGAATCAACAAAGGCGACCGCCGAAGTCCTTTACTCCGTGGCATACTATCTGAAAGAGACGGGCGCGCTCGGAGTGAAAGAGAAGGTCACGGTGGACGCCGGGCCGGTCGAGACGACGTTCGCGTTTGACCCCGACGTTTACACCGGCAGGAAGAACCAGGTTGTTATCCCCGGGGAAAAGGTGGACCCGAAGACGATGTCAACGATCACGGTGGCCAAGGAGGGCAAGGGATTCGCATTCGCATCGGCCACTTGGCACTTCTCTACGGAAAAGCTGCCGGAGCGCGCGAGCGGCGATCTTTTCTCCGTCGAGCGCGCCTACTTCAAACGGGTGAAGACGGGCGACCAGGTCACGCTTCAGCCGCTCAAGGATGGCGCGGCGCTTCACGTCGGCGACGAGATCGAAGTGCAGCTCGGCTTCTCATCGCGGCACCAGGCCGAGTACGTCCACATGCGCGACCCGCGCCCGGCAGGATGCGAGCCCGTGACCTTCACGTCGGGTTACAAGTGGGACCTTGGCCTAACGCGGTACGAGGAGGTGCGGGACAGCGGGACCAACTTCTTCATGGAGTGGGTGCCCGAAGGCCAGTACACTCTGAAATACAGGCTCAGGTGCGCCATGGCGGGCACGTTCCGCGTCAGCCCGGCCACCGTCCAGTCAATGTACGCCCCCGAGTTCAACGCCTACTCCGCCGGAAACTTGATCGTGATAAAGGGGGAGTAGTTCACCACAAAGGCAC
>JAEMPZ010000097.1:10479-11648 GCA_022759065.1 Acidobacteriota bacterium
GAGACGTAAGACGTGAGACGTAAGACGATAGATGTAAGACGGCAGACGGTGGTGCAAGTTGACACGCGGTCGTCGTTCGTCGTTGGTCGAAAGAGCGGCACAAGGAAAAGATGACGAGCCGGGTGGAGGTTATTGAGCGGGTGCTCGCGGCGTTGAGGCGTGAGGGCTTTGCCCTTGTGGGTACCGCCCCCATCGCCACGACGAAAGAAGACGCGGCTGCTTACCGCTCGTTTCTGGACGCGGGATATGAGGGGCCGCTGAAATACCTGCGGCGCTCGCATGACGCGCGGCTCGATCCAAGAGTGCATGTCCCATGGGCGCGCGGAGCCTTTTGCGCCGCCGTCCCATATAACACCTCGCGAGAGGTTTCAGCCGATTACATCGCGTCCGGGAAGGCGTGGGTTTCGCGTTATGCCTGGGGGCGCGATTACCACAAGGTCGTGCGCAAAAAGCTGAAGGCCGCCGCCTCGCTCCTCTTGGAAGCTGGTTTCCAGGCGAGGGTCTGCTGCGACAGCTTTCCAATCCTCGAACGCGCCCTCGCGCGGCGCGCGGGGCTCGGTTTCATCGGCAAGAACGGCCTTCTTATTCATCCCGAATATGGTTCCTATCTATTTCTTGGCGAGATTCTGACCGACCTTGAGCTGCCGCCAGGCCATGAAGTCCCCGACGGCTGCGGCGGCTGCTCCAAGTGCCTCAAGGCTTGCCCCGTGAAGGCATTCGCCGCGCCGCGAATTCTTGACGCGGGCAAATGCATCTCGACGTGGACGATCGAACACCGAGGCCCTTTCTTACCGGAAGCGCCGCCGCTTCACGGCCACCTCTTTGGCTGCGACCGCTGCCAGGAGGTATGCCCATACAACAGCAAAGCCCCTCTTTCAATTGAACCGGACTTTGCCCCAAGGCCCGAATGGTTTGCCCCGTCTCCATCCGCACTGTTGAAGCTTTCGGACGCGGAGCTTGAATCGCGCCTAATCGGCTCGCCACTCAGGCGCGCCGGCGCCGAAGGCCTTCGCCGCAACGCTGCAAGGGTAATCGAGAACAGCATCTCTCGGGGCTCATCCCACGCGTAAAGATCCACCACTAGTTCGCGTGGTGCCGGGCCACAAAGGAAAGATTATCACCACAGAGATCACAGAGAGGCACAGAGGTGAATCTTTTCTCCCCGGCCT
>JAEMPZ010000001.1 GCA_022759065.1 Acidobacteriota bacterium
CTGTCCAAAATAGCTTTTACAGGGGCAGGGTGGGGTACGCATTCCGAAGCGAAGCGAGGAATGCGCGTTCCGGCGCCGTTGGGCCGTTGCGTTTGCACGCGCAAGCGGACGGTTAGAGAGTAAGAGGGTTAGAGAGTAAGAAGGTCAACAAATGCAATTCCCGCGCATGAAAGCACGTCTTTCACTTTCTCACTTTCTCACTCTCTCACTTTCTTACTTCATCACTCCGATGCTGCAGATGGTCCGACGCCGCCAGCGTTACCAAGGATAGGAGGCGCGCCTTCGTCATGGACCCTGGGGACCTCGTTTCTAAGTTGAAGGCACGATATTTCAATCGCGGAATTTCGGTTACGTAGTAGAATAGCTTTTTATGGAGGAGGGCCCATTAGAATGGACGCGCTGACTTATAGCCAGGTGGCCAAGTCCTTCGGGGACGTCGCGGCCGTGAAACCGCTTGACCTCGCCATTCCGGAAGGAGGCATTTTCGGCTTGCTCGGCCCTAACGGCGCGGGCAAGACGACGCTCATCCGGATGACGATGGGCATCTACCTGCCCGACGCCGGGCAGATCGAGGTCATGGGCAAGCCGCGCGGCCGGGAGACGGCCTCCCTCTTAGGCTATCTGCCCGAGGACCGAGGCCTCTATCTCAAGATGAAAGTGGGCGAGCTTCTGCGCTTCTTCGGCTGCCTCAGAGGCCTTACCACCCACGAAGCCTCAAGCCGGGCCACGGCAGGACTTAAACGGCTCGGGCTCGCCCAGTGGGAAAACAACAAGGTGGACGAGCTGTCCAAAGGCATGCAGCAGAAAATCCAACTGCTGGTGGCTATCCAGCACCGCCCCAAGGTGGCGATCCTTGACGAGCCATTCTCGGGCCTCGATCCGGTAAACGTGGAACTTTTCATGGATGTAATCCAAGAAGCCATCAAAGAGGGCACCACGGTTGTTCTCTCCACGCACCAGATGGAACAGGTGGAAAAGCTCTGCCACTCGATCGCGCTCATCAACAAGGGGCAGATCGTGCTGCGGGGGGACGTCGCAAAAATCCGCGGCGACTACGGTTCTCGAGCCGTACAGGTCGAGTATTCAGACGGGGCCTCACTCGCTCCCGAGACTTTCAGCGACCTCGCGGAACAGGCCATGATTCATCCCAACGAAGCCCGCTTCTTCCTGCGCCCCACGGCCCATTCCGGAATGATTTTGAAGCGGCTGTTGGAACACCACGTCAAGGTCTCGAAGTTCGAGGAGGCGCAGGCCTCAATGCACGACATTTTCGTAAAGGTCGTCACGGGGGAGGACGCCCATGCGAACTAACTGGATGAACATCTACGCCATCGTGCGCCGGGAATTTCTGGAACGCGTCCGCAAAAAGTCGTTTCTCGTCTCCACGCTCATAACGCCTTTGATCTTCGGCGCCCTTATGTTCCTGCCGGCCTTCCTGCAGATAGTCCAGACAGGGAAGCCGGTGGACTTGCTGATCATTGACAGAACGGGCTGGGCAGGCAAGAACGTCATCGCCGCCGATGCGCGCGCAAAGGGCCAGCCATCCACGCTTGAAGGCCAGGCGGCACGAGGCTCCAAGAACGCCGCGACACTGAAAATGGCGCCACAGGACTCTGACCTGGAAAAAATCAAGATGGAGATAGGCGACGGCAAGGTGGACGGGCTGCTCCTTCTTGAAAACGATCCTGCGAAGGAACTGAAGGCGACGTATTATGGCCAGAACGTGTCCAACCCGCAGCTATTTCAGATGCTTGACGACCGCCTGAACGCCGCGCTGATGGAACACAGGATCGAGAGCCTCGGCCTTGACAAGAACCTGGCCGAAAAGCTCAAGGGCAGCGCCGCATTTGAAACTGTCAAGGTCGAAAAAGGCGGCAAGACGCGCAAGGGCTCCATCATGGACTTTGTCCTGCCGATCATGCTGGCGCTTGTCATCTATATGATGATCATCATGTACGGCGTGGCCATAATGAACGGCGTCCTTGAAGAGAAGAACAACAAGGTGGTGGAGGTGATCCTCTCTGCCGCCAGGCCATTTGAGTTGATGATGGGCAAGATCGCGGGAATAGCGGCCGTGGGCCTGCTGCAGTACGGAATCTGGTTTGCCCTGGGCGCCGGCCTCTATCTCTCCAATCCGATGAACTTTCAGTCGTACCTCGAAGGCCCCATCGTCAAGCCGCTCCAGCTCGTTCTTTTAGTGCTCTACTTCCTTCTCGGCTTCATCTTCTATTCGAGCCTCTACGCAGCGGTCGGCGCCACCTGCACGACGCAGCAGGAGACGCAGCAATGGCAGATGCCCATAACATTCGGCCTTGTCATCCCGTTTGTTCTGATGATGCCTACGCTTCAAACTCCTAACGCTCCCTGGGTCGTCTTTTTAAGCCTCTTTCCTGTCTCGTCTCCCATCACGATGCTGTTGCGCACTGGAGCCGTGGAAGTCCCCTACTGGCAACTGGCGGCCAGCCTTGCGCTGCTGGCATTGGGAACGATCGTCGTGGCGTGGGCCGCGGCTAAAATCTACCGCGTCGGGATTCTAATGACCGGAAAACGGCCGAGCATCCCCGAAGTGCTGCGCTGGATCAGGCAGGCGTGAAAGCCCGGGTTATACTAATATGGATTAAATGGGGGCGGCTTGTAGACTCAAGCGTCGCCTCCTCCCCTCTTCGGAAGATTCGGAGCTGATTCAGGCATCATCGGTGGCGTCTCTTCTTTTCCGCCGCCTTTGAGGATAGTGGTTCTTCCGCCAGATTCTAGCGTGGCGGCGGTCACTTCCCACTCCTTGTTTTGCTGCTTTGAGAGCCTGACGGTGGCTGTTCCCTCGCCCTTGTCTCCCTTGAGAGAAAAATTGAGCTCGGCGTGGCCTTCGCCGTTGTTGATGCTCACCGAACCCTGCGGAAAAAGGCCAAAGCTCTTGATCGTTCCCACCTGCGCCTGCACCTGCGGGTCAGCCTTGAGAAACGCCTTGGCCGTATCCTGCGCCCCGTTTTTCATCAGGAAACCAAATGGCGAGAGAACCAGCGCCGCGATGCAGCAAACACACAGCAGAACCACGAGGACGATGCCGCCTATCACGCCCAGAAAAAATTTGTCCGTGCCCTTAGCCATGCTCAGCCTCCACCATCTCTTCGAGCTTCCTGCCGAAGGTGCGGCAGAAGTGGAACGGGTCATGCTGGGAGAAGATATAGTGCTTGAGATCCTCCCCGGATAGCTCCCCCGCGCTGTAGGAGCTGTAAAGCCCTTCCCCAAGCTGAAATCCGATCTGCTCGGAAAGACTGTAAAGCAATTCGGCGTCCAGTTTCAGGTAGCGCCTCATCTCCATTTCAGAAAGCCGCGAGCAGCCGCGGGCCTTTTCGATGTCGCTGAAAAAGTCGAGCGTGCCTTTAAGGACGCTGAGCTGGCGCTGGGCGTAGGCGCGCTCTTTCGCGGTGCGAAGGCGCTTCAAGTCCTCTATTGCACGGCGCATCTGCTCTCGCGTGCGGTAGTGACGCATCGGGTTTATCAGCTTGGACGCCACGAAGCCGCTGGCAAAGTAGTGTAGGCGCCGGAAGAAAGCCTCCCCGCACTCGCCGACGTCCAGGTCGGCCCCCATCAGATAGTGCGCCGCCTCCTGCACCGTCCTGTTCACGTCGAGCATGGGGATGTAGATGATGTTGCCCTGCTTGATGAAGAGCGCCCGGCCATCCTGGATTATCCTTGCCTGCGTGCGGCCAGGCTCCCTCCTGAAGTACGGCCCGTTCAGAAAATCCAAATCTCTCATCGTGAAGACCTGGAAGTCGTCATCACGCTTGAGCTTTAATGCAAAAAGATCCTTGAGCACCTTTATGTACTCATGGACGCTTTCCGTCAGATCGGGCGCGTCATCCAAGCCGCCGCCGTCCGGCGTGCTGGGCTTGCAGTATCCATGCATCGCGCAAAGCCCTTCGCCGCCGTGTTCAAGCCAAGTAAGGTTGGTCTGGACCTTGATCCACGGCGGGGTGTTGTTGACCAGGTAGCGGCCGTCGTCTATTTTGAACCAGCCGAAAGGTTCAATTCCCGCTCTCAGCCTTCGCATGATCACCGACTCGCTGTTCTGGTAGAGAATCACGGGATGCAAGCCCCGCCTTTCAAGTTCCCGCGGAAGATGGCGCGGGCCTAAGTGAAGGTCGCCCACCAGCACCGCCACCAGCGAGCCAGGGCGCTCGCTTTTGATTTCCGCAAGCCTTCTTGCCATGAAGAGGTCCCGCGCCTTCAGCCCGCCGCTCGTGTTGATTCCATGGGCCTCCAGCTTCGCCGAACGGGCAAAGGCAAGGATGGGCTTGTAGTGGGAAAAGTCGAAGCCCCAATCCGAGAAAAAACCTATCCTTTCGAGAAATGTTCCATCGTCCTCGATCTTTCCGTCCAGGTAGCCGGCCAAGGCTTCGTCGTGATGTGCCTGGACCATCTCCAAGGCGAGCACGGGTTTTTGCCCGGCGTCGCAAAGCATCCTGACTACTTCGAGGTATTGCTTCTGAGCCTGGTCGAGGGTGTGAAAGTCGGCGACTAGCGCCAACCCGGCGGCAATGGCGTTTTCAATGAATTACTCCGGGGCGCAAGGCGACGGCCGCGCCCGCTCAAGCACAGACGCGTAGGAGCGGTAGTAACGCCTCAGGTCCGGCGGTTCAGGGCCTTCAATCTCGCGGACTTGCCTTTTAAGCCCCTTCAGCAAGTTACGGTAGAAGGCGTAACCCGTCAGTTTCCGCGCCATGACCTCCCCCAGGAAAAGATTATACCCCATACGCGAACCGTGGATAAGAGCGTGTAAGAGACATCATCTCGCGATGGCAGCCCAACCGTGACCGAAGGCATGATATTTCAATCGCGGAGTTTCAGAGGAAAGAATGGTGTATAATCTTTCTTTGGTTGGAGGCGCGCAATGCTGTTTCACGTCACGATCGAAAAAGCCGAAGACGGATGGCTTGTTGCTGAGGTTCCCGCCCTTCCAGGGTGTGTTTCACAGGGCCGAGATGAGAAGGAGGCCCTTGACAACATTCGGGAGGCCATTACCGCCTGGCTCTGGGCCGAGGACCAGAAAGCATTTTCCGCGCGGCCCGCAAAGCCTGGTGCGCAACCTATAGTCGTGGCCGTCTGAACATGGGCCGCCTTGGCAACATATCCGGACAAGAGGCCGCGAAGGCTTTTGGAAAGGCTGGATGGAGGGCAGTTGGCCAAGTCGGAAGCCACTTGGTAATGGTAAAAGAGGGCGTCCGCGTTAACTTGTCTATACCTCAACACAAAGAGTTATCAACCGGCACTCTTCGTGCGTTAATTCGTTATGCCGGTTTAACCGTGGGTCAGTTTCTGAATCTGCTTCGAGATTGACTACTCTGGCCTTGCCACTTTGCCCCCGTCGCCTCATCACCCCTCCCCTCCAGTTATTGTGGTATCTTGGCGCATGGAGGGCCGATGGCTTCTGAACGTGTTGTGCTTTGCGCGGTGACGCTTCCGGGGATTAACGCGAGCCTCGTGGAGGATTATCTCGACGAGCTTTCCGAACTGGTTGCGACGGCCGGGGGCGAGGTCGTGCAGCGCTTCGTGCAGCCTCGCGAGAGGCTTGACCCGGCTAGTTACGTGGGGGATGGCAAAGCGCGCGAGATAGCCGCCTTCTGCAAGGAGCAAGACATTCACACGGTCGTCTTTGAAGGCGACTTGAGCCCGGCCCAGGTTCGCAACCTGGAAAAGATCCTTGAGCGGAAAGTGATGGACCGCACCGCCGTGATCCTCGACATCTTCGCGCGCCGCGCAAGGAGCCGCGAGGCCAAGACGCAGGTGGCTCTTGCCCAGTACACCTACCTGCTTCCGAGACTGACGCGGGCGTGGTCCCACCTGTCGCGCCAGGCAGGAGGCATAGGCACCAGGGGAATCGGCGAGACGCAGCTCGAAACAGACCGCCGCGTCATCAGGCGGAAGATCGCGCAGCTTTCCAAGACCCTCGAGGAGATATCCGCGCACCGCAACGTCCAGCGCCGCCGCAGAAGAGAGACCTTCGAAGTGGCGCTCGTCGGTTACACCAACGTGGGGAAATCACTTCTTTTGAACAGGCTGGCCTCGGCTAGCGCCCGCGTTGAGGACAAGCTCTTCGCCACGCTCGACACCACATACCGCCGCCTGCCTCTGGAGGGCGTCAGGCAGCAAGTCCTTGTCATTGACACGGTCGGCTTCATCAGGAACCTGCCGCACCACCTCGTGGCCTCCTTCCGCTCGACGCTCGAACAGGCCAAGGAGGCAGACCTGCTTCTGCACGTCGTAAACGTAAGCCACCCCCTCTTCGAGGAACAGGCCGCGGCCTCGCGAAGCGTCCTTTGCGAACTTGGCCTTGACGCCGCCCCGACGCTCACGGTTCTCAACCAGATTGACCGCGCCCAGCCGGGACTGATTGACCGCGCGCGCGGCCTCTACCCGGAGGGCTTCCTCGTTTCAGCATTGACCAGCGAGGGCCTTCCGGCATTGAAAGAAGCAGTCGCCCAACAGGCACGCCTGCGCGCAGCCGGAACCGAGCTGTTCATACCCTACGAGAAGTGGCCAGAATTTCTTCTTATTCGCCCCTCCATTCGCGTCCTTCAGGAATCTTACGGCGACGAAGGCGTGCGCGTGGTAATCCAGGCCAAGCCTGAAATCGCCTCGCGCGCAGCCGCGATGGCCGTCTCCAAATCGCCCAGTTGAAAATTGAAGTGGCCGTGCCTCCTTGATTTTCCGTCGCATTGGGGAGAGAATACCAACTTTGGCAAGGCGCGTTTCGCCGGAGCGGGACGCCTTGCAGGCACTTGTCCGCCATGGCCTGAATAAAACGGGCTGGCGCTCTTGAAAGCGTTGTAAAAACAGATGCAAGGGGGTTTGAGATGACGGTTAGGCTGGATGGGGAAAATCTGAAGATCGAGGACGTGGTCCGCGTGGCGCGCCACGGAGAGAAGGTCGAGCTTGCGCCGGAGGCGGTGGAGAGGATCAAGCGCTGCCGCGCGATGCTTGAAAAGAAAATTCAGGCCCACGAGATCATGTACGGCGTGAATACCGGCATTGGCGAATTTTCCGAGGTCGTGCTGAACGACGACCAGGTAAAGCAGTTCCAAAAGTACCTCATCTATAACCACGCCGCCGGGATCGGCGAACCGGCGCCGATTGAGCACGTCAGGGCCGCGATGGTCAGCCGAATGAACGTCCACGCCAAGGGCTTTTCGGGCTGCCGCCCGGAGATCCCGTTGACTTATGCCGCGATGCTCAACGCGGGCATCACGCCGGTGGTCTGCGAGAAGGGTTCGGTCGGAGCCTGCGGCGACCTCGCCCCCATGAGCCAGTGCGCGCTCTCTCTCATGGGCGAAGGCGAGTGCTTCTACCAGGGGAGCCGAATGGCAACGCGCGAAGCGATGGAAAAGGCCGGCGTCCCCATTCCAGGCCTTCAGGCCCGCGACGGCCTCGCCGCGATCAACGGCTCGAATCTGATAACGGGAATGGCCTGCCTCGAACTCTACGACGCCGAGCGCTGGACGGCCCAGGCCGAGATCGCCTGCGCGATGAGCCTTGAAGCGCTTCTCGCCAACATGCGCCCCTATGAAGCGAGAATTCACGAGCTTAGAGGCTTCAAGGGAGCGGTGACGTGCGCGGCCAACCTCAGAAAGGTTACGGCCGGCTCTGACCTTGTGACGGGCAAGCTGAAGGTCAAGGTGCAGGACGCTTATTCGATGCGGGCGACTCCACAGGTCATCGGCGCTCTCAGGGATCAGTTGGCGCACGCGAGAAAGCAGATTGAAATCGAGCTGAACGGCGTGGCGGACAACCCTATTTTCGCCGCTGACGAGAATAAGGTTTATACGGGCGCCAACTTCCAGGGCACGCCGATAAGCCTGCCTTTGGACGTCGTAGGCGCTGGCGTCACCATGGTGAGCGTCCTCTCGGAACGCCGCCTGAACCGCCTTTTGAACCCCGCGCTGAGCGTCGGCCTGCCAGCCTTTCTGACCAAGGGCGCCGGAATGTTCTCGGGCCACATGCTGAGCCAGTACACCGCCGACATGCTCATCGTCGAGCAGAGAATCCTGTCCGCTCCGAGTTACGTCCAGTCAATTCCCGCCGCGGCCGACCAGGAGGATTTCGTCTCGATGGGCATGAACGGCGCCCTAAAAACGAGGCAGATCCTGGATAACGCAAACGGCGTGCTGGCAATCGAGATGATCGCCGCCGCCCAGGGGCTCGACTTCCGCGATTTCACTTTCGGCAAGGGCACGCAAGCCGCTCACGCTGCGGTGCGCAAGGTCGTCGCCCACCTTGAAACCGACAGGCCGCTTTTCAAGGACCACAACGCGATGAAGGCAGCGGTTGCGGGTTGCTCCGTTCTGGACGCGGTCACGTCCGAGGTAGGCCCGCTTGGGGCTTCATGGTGAATGGAGAGATGAAAAGGGATGATCACCACAAAGGCGCCAAGGACACGGAGGAAAGAAGGGGGCACCGCATTTACATCGCGGAATTTAGGCCCGCGGCTTGCCTTAATCTTCATGGCGCTGGCGGTTCTTCGCTTGGGGGCTGACACGGCCGCTCCGCCAACCCTGGAACAGGTCCGAAAAGAGATGGGCATCCCGTCCACCGCCACCGAACGAGGCCAGATGGACGCCGTCGGCTTCGCCTCCACGAAAGCCCAGATGGACGCGGTATGGAAGGCATCCGAGGCGCTCCCCGCACCTGATCTCTGCAAAGCCTTTCCACCGCCCGCCGTTTCAAGCGAGACGGTGGCCGGCATCATTTCGCCCCACGATGACTACGTTTACGCCGGGCGCGTCTACCGCGCGGTCACGCCCCACGTCAAGGCGCCTCTCGTCATACTCGTGGGCGTCTTCCACCATTACCGCCAGTTCCAATGCCGGAACGTTTTGGTCTTCGAAGATTATCGAACTTGGCGCAGCCCTGACGGGCCCATTCAAGTGTCGCCCTTGAGAGACGAAGTGCTCGCGCGCCTTGCCCCCGATGATTTCATCAGAAACGACGCGATGCACGACTCGGAGCATTCGGTGGAGGCGATTTCCTACTGGCTCAAGCGCCAGAACCCGAGGGTCGAGATTCTCCCCTTCCTCGTGCCCGAAATGGCGCCGGAGCAAATGAAGGTTCTCGCGTCCCGCCTCGCCAAGGCCGTTACGGCGGCCACAAAAGAGCGAAACCTCTCGCTCGGAAGAGATTATCAGGTGGTTATTTCGGCGGACGCCGTACACTACGGCGCGGATTTCGATTACACTCCGTTCGGCGAGGGCGGCGTCGAAGCCTACAGCCGCGCCGTCGCGCAAGACCTCGATATCATGAAGGGGCCGCTCGCCGGCGAACTTAAGCCGGATGAGGTTTTCGCTGCGTTGAGCGACCCCGAAAAGCCCGACAAGCGAAGAGTCACCTGGTGCGGGCGCTTCTCAATTCCGTTCGGCCTCGCCTTCATGAAGGACCTCGCAGGCGCTTCAGGGCAGAAGCTCGAAGCCGAGCCCGCGGCCTACGCCACTTCCATTGGCTGGCCAGAACTCAATGTTGGAAAGGGCGGGCCAGGCCGCACCGCCCCATCCAACCTCTACCACTTCGTCGGCTATCCCGGCGTCGTAATCAAAATAACCAACGCCCATTCGTGACCCTTCCACGCTGCCGCCACATTGCACGGAAGACGTAAAACGTAGAGGCTTTGTCCGCGCCCGGCATCAACCTTACCTAATCTGCCAAATGCCGATGCAATCGGAGCCTTGAACATTGCGGCCTTGCTGTGGAACAATGGTATCCTCGGGCGGGGCTTTGTTTTAACCGCGATGACGATTGGAGGTTCCCGTGGCAAAAGAAACCGGTCCCTGGGTGGCGATTCTGATGGGCAGCGCTTCGGACGCGCAGTTGGTCGCGCCGTGCCAGGACGCGCTTGAAAGCTATGGCATCCCGTACGAAACAAGGGTGCTTTCGGCGCACCGGACGCCCGACGAGACGGTGGCCTACCTGAAGGAGGCTGAATCGCGCGGCATAGAGGCCATAATAGCGGCGGCAGGCATGTCCGCGCACTTGGCGGGGGTGGCGGCTGCTAACAGCATCCTGCCCGTAATAGGAATTCCAATCGCCTCCGGACCTCTCAACGGCGTTGACGCCCTGTACTCCACGGTCATGATGCCACCCGGCCTTCCGGTGGCAACGGTGGCCATCAACGGCGCCGCCAATGCCGGCCACCTGGCGGCTCAGATTTTAATGGGCGCCCACCCTGAGTTGGGCGACAAGATACGCCGCCACCGCGAGGCCCAACGCCAGAAGGTTTTGGGCGCGGACGCCTCAATGGGACGCGCGAGATAGCAATGGGCCCGCGGATGCTTCGCGCGGCCCAGGGCGTGGACTGGCTTTCAACGGCGGCCGCGCACCTGCGCGCTGGAAAAATCCTGGCCGTTCCCACCGAGACCGTTTACGGGCTTTGTGTCAGCGCTTTCAACAGGGCTGGAGTCGAAGCCCTGTTCCACCTAAAGTCCCGTTACGAAATGAAGCCGCTGCCCATCCAGGTGGATAGCATAAGGACCGCGCTGGTCGCCGGGTTTCTTTTTCCAGACCGCGTCCTGGCTTTAGCGGAAACGTTTTGGCCGGGGCCGCTGACGATCGTCGTGCCGAGGCCACCAACCATTCCATCGTGGTATGCCCCCGACAGCCACGAGGTGGCGCTGCGCATCCCGAACCACGCGGTCACGCTGGCTCTGCTTGACGAGATGGGGGCGCCGCTGGCCATCACCAGCGCCAACTTATCTGGCGAGCCCCCGCTGACCGACGCGCCAAGCATAGCCAGGACATTTCAAAACGCCGTGGATCTCTTGATTCTCGACGACGGGCCCTCCCCTGGCGGCCTGGCTTCAACGGTGGTGGATATTACCGGGGAGC
The DNA here is from genome assembly GCA_022759065.1 of Acidobacteriota bacterium. GTDB lineage: Bacteria > Acidobacteriota > UBA4820 > UBA4820 > DSQY01 > JAEMPZ01. The sequence goes on from JAEMPZ010000001.1 coordinate 10,870, forward strand.
GTCCGTCGCTTGTCCGGGAAGGACCTATTCCACTTTCCAGCATCCTCGAGGTCTGGGATGGGCGCGCTTAGTAGTATCGCGGCATTGACCGGCGCCGGCATTTCGGCCGAAAGCGGAATCGCCACTTTTCGGGGCGCCGGCGGCCTTTGGGAGAACCATTCCATCGAAGAAGTGGCCACTCCTCAAGGCTTCGCGCGCGACCCGCTGCTCGTTTGGCGCTTCTACGACGCGAGGCGCCGGCAAGGGTCAACCTGCAAGCCAAACAAAGGCCATCTCGCCCTTGCCAGGCTCGAACGCGAGCTGAAGGGGCGCTTCACCTTGATTACGCAGAACGTTGACGGCCTGCACGCAATGGCCGGAAGCCGCCGAATCCTGGAGCTTCACGGGAGCCTCTGGCGAGTCCGCTGCACAAGGTGCGGCTTTGCCTCTGAGGACAGAAGGGTGCCGCTGCCGGAACTGCCGCCCCGCTGCGCTTGCGGAGCGCTCCTGCGTCCCGACATAGTGTGGTTCGGCGAACCGCTCGACGAGGCCATTCTCGGCAAGGCCTGGCAAGCCGCGCAGAGCTGCGAACTTTTTCTGGTGGTAGGAACGTCAGGCGTGGTCGAACCGGCGGCCTCGCTTGCTCGAATCGCTTCATCGAACGGCGCGGAGGTCTGGGAAGTCAACCCCGAAGAGACTCCCCTGACGCCCATATGCGCGCGCTCATTCCGCTCCTCAGCCGGCGCGGTCATGGACCAGGT
>JAEMPZ010000235.1 GCA_022759065.1 Acidobacteriota bacterium
AGAGCGACATCAAAGGAGACATAGCCGCCGCCCTGTCAATCATCACCTATCACCTCAAGAGCCGAACTGCGGCGAAACGAGGAAAAGAGCGCTCCGCAAAGCTTAGCCGCTAGGCTATTTTGCATTTTTGCCTACCAGCCTTCCTTCCTCCCTTTCCTCCCTGACCTCCCTGTTAAAATTGCGGATGATGGATGATAGATGAGGGATGAGGGTAAGATCGCCGTGGCACGCCTGACTCCTGCCCCTGGCGCCTGACACTTTACTTTCCTATCCGTGTTCATCCGTGTTCGTCTGTGGCGATAAAGAGGTATCGGAGTATTGGGGTGTTGGGGTGTTGGTGTATCGGCGTTGGCGGTACTCTTCTTTTACTCCGTTACCCCGTCATCCCGTCACCCCGTGACCCTGTTACATTGTTTCCTTCGTGCCCCGAAGGCCCGTTGATTTGACGGTCGGGAGGTGGCTGTTATAAACTGCCAAGTCATGGAGGGGCGAGAGCAGTGGCCCAAAACCTGACACCCAGGGAGGAGCGCATCCTCCTCTGCCTGTTGCGAGAGTTCACCGAGACGCGCCGTCCGGTGGGCTCCCGGCTTCTTGCGGAGGAGGGTCCGGATGCTCTTTCCCCGGCCACCATCCGGTTGATCCTCCAGCGCCTCGAAACGCTCGGTTTTCTTGCCAAGACCCACGTCTCCTCCGGCCGGGTGCCGACGAGCCTGGCTTACCGTTACTGCATCGAACGCATGGCCGAGGCGGTGATCAGTGGAAGCTCGGATTCGGCGGGCGAGGAGATCTCTTGTTCGCGCATTGGCCTTACCGAGCTTATCCGTTCAGCCGTCGGAACGCTTTCAATGTCCGCCCACAGCCTTGGCTTTGCGACGACCCCCTCCCTGGGGGAAGCAAGGCTGAAGGCCTGCGACTTGGTTCCCATGGCGCGTGACTCGATCCTCATGGTGCTGGTCCTGCAAAGCGGGCAGCTCTACCAACAGTGGCTCGCCCCCTCGAGGTGCTACACTGCCGCGGAACTTAGAGCTTTTTCGGCCTATCTTTCCGAAGCATACAGCGGCTTTACCTTCAAGGAAATACGCGATTCTCTTCGGAGGCAGGTGGCTCAGGAAAGCGCGGGGGCTTCTGGGCTTGCCAATGAAGCGGCGGCTCTGGTCGAGCCATCTTTTCCCAGCGGCGATGGGCTGCCTGATGTTTTCTGGGAGGGGTTGCCGTGGCTTCTGGAGGCCCCAGAAATCCACAAGGATGCCAGGGTGCTCAGGGCCGTGCTCTCAACGCTGGAGGAGAAGAGAAACCTCCTCCGCTTTTTGGATGAAGTCTGGGACCAGGTCCACGGCCTGACCATAGTCATCGGCGAGGACTGGCCAGATCCGGACTCGCGCGGGCTTGCCCTGTTGGGCGCGGCCTATGGAGGCGTTTCCACCGGCTTTGGTTTTGTTGGGGTTATCGGGCCGGAGTGCATGCGCTTCGACCGCGTCCTTCCCGCGATCAAGGCCGAAGCCAGGCGGCTTACTGAAGCCAGCCAGCTATTTGCAAGCCAGGGTGGCGCCAATGGCTGACGAAGACAAGAAGGTGCCCGGCGAGGCTCAAGGTTCAGACAACATGATCATAGAATTCGTCGAGCACGATGAGGGCCCGCACTCCGTCGCGCCTTTGGAGCCGCTTGGCGAGGCTTCGGCGGCCCAAGAAGGTCGGGATGAATCGGCCCCTGACGACGTCCGGAGGCTTGAAGAGGCCCTTGTGAGGCAGCGCGCCGATTTCGAGAACTACAGGCGCCGGATGGAACGGGAACAAGCTGAAGCGGGGGAGAGGGCGCAAGGAGAACTCATTCGCTCCCTGCTGCCGGTCCTGGACAACCTGGACACCGCCTTGGGATTGCTCCGCGCCGAAGCGCCTCCCCAATGGTCCAGGGGGTTGGAGCTTTGCCAGCAGTCATTCATGGAGACCCTGGCAAAGGCAGGCGCTCTGCCCATTGATGCGCTCAATAAGCCATTCGACCCGCAATTTCACGAGGCCGTCATGCTCTCCAACGATCCTGACGTGCCCGATGGGACCGTTACCGAGATTATCCAGCGCGGATTCCTTTTCAAGGGGAAGCTTTTGAGGCCCGCCAGGGTGAAGGTCAACCGGCTTGAACCATCCGGACAAGGAGAGGCGCCAAATGGCTAAGGTCATCGGGATTGATCTCGGGACAACCAATTCCTGCATGGCCTTCATCGAGGGTGGCCAGCCCGTGGTCATACCCAATAGAGAAGGGGGACGGACCCTTCCGTCCATCGTCGCCTTCAGCGAGCAGGGCGACAGGCTCGTCGGCAATCTGGCAAAGCGGCAGGCGGTGACGAACCCATCGAATACAATTTACGCCGTAAAGAGGCTGATCGGGAAGAAATTCTCCGACCAGACGGTGGGCGAGGCGCAAAAGGTCCTCCCCTATGAACTTGTTGAAGCGCCCAACGGCGACGTGAGAGTGAAGGCGCGAGGCCACGAGTTCAGCCCTCAGGAGATCAGCGCCTTCATTCTCGCCGAGCTGAAGAAGAGCGCCGAGGAGTATTTCGGCGAGGAGGTCTCCGAGGCTGTCGTGACCGTCCCCGCCTATTTTTCCGACCCGCAGCGGCAGGCGACAAAGGACGCTGGACGCATCGCGGGCCTTGAGGTTCTAAGGATCATCAACGAGCCGACCGCTGCGTGCCTTGCCTTCAACCTGGAGGAGACGCAGGCCAAGACCGTTGCCGTGTACGATCTCGGCGGTGGCACTTTCGACATCTCAATCCTGCGGCTTGGCGAAGGGCTCTTCGAGGTGGTCGCCACGTCGGGGGACACTTACCTCGGCGGCGAGGACATGGATCAGGCCATCATGCTGGAACTTATCTTAAGGTTCCAACAGGAATCGGGAATTGACCTGGGCGCCGACAGGCTTGCCCTGCAGAGGCTCAAGGAGGCTTCGGAGAGGGCCAAATGCGACCTCTCGAGCATGAATGAGACGCAGATCAACCTGCCCTTCATAGCCGCCGACGCCACTGGGCCCAAGCATTTTGTCACGACGCTGAAAAGGGCGGAGCTTGAAGCGATCATCGCTCCCATCGTCGAGAGCACGCGCAAGCCATGCGAGGAAGCGCTCAAGATAGCCAACATGACACCTGGCGACATTGACGAAGTCCTTCTCGTCGGGGGCCAGACGCGCACTCCCCTCGTCATTAAGACGGTCAAGGAGATTTTTGGGCGCGAGCCCCGCAGGGACAAGAACCCGGACGAGGTCGTTGCCCTCGGCGCCGCCCTTCAGGCCGGCGTCATAAAGGGCGAAGTAAAAGAGATCATACTCCTGGACAGCATTCCGCTCAGCTTGGGCGTTTCGACGAAAGGCAACATTTTCGTCAAGCTCATCGAGCGGGGCTCGGCCATCCCCACCAAGAAAAGCCGCATTTTTACGACGGTCAGCGACAACCAGGACAAGGTGGAAATCCACGTGCTTCAGGGCGAGCGGGAAGTAGCCAGCGAAAACATCTCGCTAGGCCGTTTCGAGCTTGTTGGAATCCCTCCCGCGCCACAGGGGGTGCCTCAAATTGAGGTGACTTTTGACATCAACGCCAACGGCATCGTATCGGTGTACGCCAAGGACCTGATCACCGGCAACGAGCAGAAGATAATCGTCAACCCGTCTTCAGGCCTCACGGAGGGAGAGATCCAGCAGATTATAGACGACGCGAAGGCAAAAGAGAACGAGGACCGGCGCCAGATCGAGATCCAGAAGCTGCGAATGAAGCTGGAGCACCTCCTGGAAAGCAATCAGAAGTCCTTCGCCCAGTTCAAGGCCCTTTTGAGCGAGCAGGCCCGCAAAGACGTGGAGGAGGCGATCAAGAAGGCGCAGAGGGGCCTCTCAAGCGGAAGTTCCAGCAGCCTTTCGGAGGCCATGAATGACCTCACCGAAGCGTCACGCGCCCTTTCCGAGGTGATCCTGTACGCCCCGCAGATGCCAGCAGACAAAGGACCCAAACAATGACGAGCAACGAGGATTTTTACCAGGTGCTGGGCGTCTCCCGCGACGCTTCCCAGGATGAAATAAAAGCGGCCTATCGCAGGGCGGCGCTCGCCTATCACCCTGACCGCAATCCCGGGAACAAGCAAGCCGAGGAAAAGTTCAAGAGGGCTTCCGAAGCCTATAGCGTCCTGGGCGATCCCGAGAAGCGGGCCAGGTACGACCGCTTCGGCACCGCCGGAGAAACCGGCCAGGTGCCATGGGATTCAGTCGTCTTCGAGGATTTCCAGGATCTCTTTGGCAACCTCTTCGGCTTTGGCGACATTTTTGGAAAAGGGCGCGCCAGGGGTTCGCGCGCTCAGAGGGGAAGCGACCTCAGGTACGACGTCAAGCTGACGCTGGAAGAGGCCTTTTTCGGCAAAGAAGAAACCGTGGAGTTGCCGCGCGAGGCGCCGTGCGATAAGTGCCGCGGAAGCGGCTCAAGAAGCGGCCAGCGCCTTGCCTGCCCCACCTGCCGCGGGCGCGGCACCGTGGCTTTTCAGCAGGGTTTTTTTACGGTCAGCCGCACCTGCCCACAGTGTTCGGGGGAGGGGGAGATCGTCAGGGATCCGTGCGGAGAATGTCACGGCCGCGGGCGCGTCCGCTCCCAAAAGACCCTGAAAGTGAGAATCCCGCCCGGGGTTGATTCCGGTTCCAGGCTTCGCATCGGGGGCGAAGGGGAGATCGGCGAGCGCGGGGGGCCTCCAGGGGACCTCTACCTTTTCATCGAGGTCGAGGAGCATCCGTTTTTCAAGCGCGAGGGCGAACACCTGTTCTGCACGGTGCCGTTGAGCCTTCCGCAAGCGGTGCTTGGCGCCGAAATCTTCGTTCAGACGCTGGATGAGGGCGAAGAAAAAGTCAAAGTGCCGCCGGGGACCGCGCACGGCCAGCGTTTTCGCGTGCCTGGGCGCGGGATGCCGCGGATTGGTTCGAGCGGCAGGGGAGACCTCTACGTTGACGTTCGGCTTGTGACGCCAAAGCGGCTGTCAAAAGAGGAGAAGCGCCTCTACGAAGAGCTGGCCAGGCTGGAACGGGACGCCGAACAAAACCCCGGCGGCTTCTTCAGGAAAGTGATCCAGAAATTGGCGGAGGGCAAATAGCCATGCGATTTGGAAAATTGTTTTTTCTCCTTGTTTTTCTGGCTGTATTGACGGCCTGTTCGGCTATGGTCGGCCCGCAGGATGACCTCGCGCGCAAGGTTGACTACATGAGAAGCGACGTGGAGAAGCTGACCGCCCAACAAAAGGAGTTGGCTGAACAGGTGAAACAGCTCGCGGACGCCCTTGCGAAGGCTCCAACGCAGGCGCCGCAGGAGCAGGCTCCGCAAGCAACGACGCCGCAGGTTGTTTCGCGGGCTGAGTCGGGGGATTTGGCCGGTGATCCGTCGCTCCTCTACAAGCGCGCCTATGACTTGCTGGCCGCCGGCAAAGTCAAGGAGTCACAGGACGCTTTCTCGGAATTCATCAGGCGCTTCCCGCAATCTGACCTTGCCGACAACGCGCAGTACTGGATCGGCGAGGGTTTCTACACTCAAAAGGATTTCAAGGATGCCCGCGACGCCTTCAAGGCCGTAGCCGACCACTTCCCCTTCGGCAACAAAGTGCCCGACGCCATTTACAAAGAGGCGCTTTGCGACGGAGAAATGGGCGACAAGGCGCTGGAGAAAAAGCGGCTGCAGGAACTTTGCGAGCAGTACCCATACTCGGAGGCGGCCGCCTTGGCCAAAGACCTCCTTAAAAAGCTATAACAAAAAGGGGCGCCGTGGAAAACCAACCCAACTACCCGCCTGGCCCCTGGACGCCCCTGGAAGCTCACGCGTCAGGACGCGCTTATTTTCGTGGCGAATGGGAGGCCGAGCCCGCGCTTCTAGCCGACTTCGGCGAAGACCAGGATGGCCGGGACCGCTTTGTCGCGGTAACGAGCCTGTTTCATGGCCACGCGATTCCAGTCCCTCGAATTTTCCAAGCCCCGCCGGGCGTCCCGTGGCTTGTAGAGGAATTCGTGGAGGGACGCCTTTGCTCCTCCGGGCGCTGGAGCGCCCCACTTGAGGACCAGGTTCTCGATCTGGCCTGCCGCATCAGCGAGATTCCAGCGGAAAGATGGCCGGAAAGCGCGCCGCCGCTCTTGTCCCTAGACGTAGCCCGCCTGAGATTCGAGCTCGGTTTCTTCGAAATGCATTTCCTTGAGGGGCTTTTGAACGCGCCTCCACCCCCCGAGGTTCACGCCGCGCTCTGCGAGCTGGCCGCCTCTGTCGCGGAAGCGCCCATGCGCCTTGCACACCGCGACTACCATTCCGAAAACCTCCTCGTAAAAAGCGGCAGCGGCCTTATCGTCCTCGACTACCAGGACGCGCTTCTGGCCCCGCGCTGTTACGACCTTGCCTCGCTCGCGGTTGACGGTTACCGCTCAGTTCCAGGGGCGTTTCAAGCGCGATGCGCCTCCTTATGCGCCCAGAGGTTCGGCGCCACCTCAGAGGAGTTCGAGCGCTGCGCCTTGCAGCGCGCGCTTAAGGCGCTTGGAACATTCGGCTACCAGATAACAAGACGAAAACGCTCGCGCTATCTTGCATCTGTCCGCCTGACCCTCGGCCACGCCCTCAAATATCTCAAAAGCGCCCCGATCCCCCTCGATTCCCTGGAGCCTTTCCTTACCCAAGCGAGAGAAGTGTTTTAGCAACCGTCGCCCGGGGACGGGAGAAAAGAAGAAACATTCACCACGGAGGCGCGGAGACGCGGAGGAAAGAAAAGGGTCAAGGGTGAAGGGTAAAGGGTTAAGGGTTAAGGGTTAGACGTTAGAAGTTAGAAGTCAGACGTTAGACGTGGCAGTACTGCTTTCTTTTACGTCTATCGTCTCACGTCTTACGTCTCTCGTCTTACGTCTCTCGTCTAACGTCTTACACCTGACTCCTCACGCCTGACTTTCCTCCCTGACCTCCCCGTCCTCCCTGTTAGAATTGCGGATGATGGATGATAGATGAGGGATGAGGGCAAGATCGCTGCGGCACGCCTGACTCCTCGCTCCTGACGCCTTACTTTTCTATCCGTGTTCATCGGCGTTCATCTGTGGTTAATTGGCCCTTTCTTTCTCCGCGTCCCCGTGCCTTCGTGGCAAGTGTTCTTGTCCCCCCGCGTCCTGTGTTAGGATGTCTTTGGAGGCGCAAGGGGGCTGGTGCCCCTCGCGGGCTTCAAACCCGTTGCGCCGGGAGTAATGCCCCGGTGGGAGAGTTCGATTCTCTTGCGCCTCCGCCAAAAGGAGCGAGTCCGTGGCCGGTCCCAATCCAAAGAATGAAGTCCAGCGATTCGATTTCGAGAAGGACCTCCCTCGCATGCAAAAGCTCCTGGAGGTCCTGAGGCTTCAGTACAACCTTTTTTTCTCTGGAGCCAGGAAAAACCCTCCGGCCAGTGAGCGCGTAGAGCTCGACCGCTTGTTCAACTACTACCGCAACGCCAATATCCAAAACCTGTCGCAGCAGTTTCGTTTTAACAGTTTCGCGCACACCTACACGTTGCAGTGCGAGCAGTGGGGAAAATGGCAGCGCGCGAAGGACAATGGCGTGGTTGCTGACCCGCGCATGGTCGCGGCGCTTCGGAAGGCCGAGCGCGAGCTTGGCGAGCTTGAGAGGGAGACGCCGGAAGAGGCGAGAAAGCGCCAGCATCCAAAGGAGCAGAATCCCGATGAGGCGAGGGCCCCAAAGGCGGGGCCCTCGCGTGATGAATCCAAGATTGAGCAGTCGCCCATGCAGAAGCTGTTCGAGCAGTACACGAAAGCTCGCTTGTTAAACGGCGAAATGACCGCCATAGAGCAAGCGGCTTTCGAGCGGCAGGTGGAGAGGCAACGGCAGGCCATCATTGAAAAATACAAGGCCAAGGACGTGACCTTCACCGTCGCCACTCAGAACGGCAAGGTCACGCTCAAGGCGAAGGTTGTAAAGCAGTGATGGGAGAGCTAATTAGGCTACAGCCTGCAGCCTACAACCTACAGCCTTTATTTTCTAACAGCCTAACAGCCAATTGGCTCATGCTTTCTTGACGAACTCCTCCATGAAGCCGCACAGGGTTTCGATCTGCGCCACGGTGACGGCGTTGTACATGGAGACGCGGATTCCGCCGAGCGTCCTGTAACCCTTCAGCCCTACCATCCCCGCCTTCTTGGCCTCCGAGACGAACTTGGCGTCAAGCTCCTCCGAGGGCAGGTTGAAGTCCACGTTCATGAAGGAACGGTCCTCTTTAACCTTCACGTAGCCCCTGTAGAAATCCGGGTACTTGTCAATCATGCCGTAGAGAAGCTCGCCTTTCTTGAGGTTGTTCTTGTAGATGGCGTCGAGCCCGCCGATCTGCTTGTTGTACATAAGCACGTTTCTGAGGATGTATATCGAGAAGCAGGGCGGCGTGTTGTAGAGGCTGTTCTTCTCGGCGTGGATCTTGTACTGGAGCATCGTTGGAAGCTTGTCGCTGCACATCTCCAAAAAGTCGTCCCGGATGATCGCCACGACGAGGCCTGAAGGGCCGAGGTTCTTCTGGGCGCCCGCGTAAATGAAGCCGAACGGCTTGACGTCGAAAGGGCGCCACATGAAGTCGCTGGACATGTCGGCGGCTATCGGAATGTTCCCCGTCTTCGGAAACTCCTTCCACTGCGTGCCGTAGATGGTGTTGTTCGTGCATATGTGGACGTAGGCGGCGTCGGTGTTTACCTTTATCTCTGCGGGTTTTGGCAGCCTCGTGAATTTTTCGCCCTCGGTGGAAGCTATGCATCGCGCCGCGTCGCCGGCGACGATCTGCGCCTCCTTGAATGCCTTTTTGGCCCACGAGCCGGTAACGATGTAGTCGGCCTTGCGCCCGGAGTGGAGGATGTTCATCGGGAGCATGGCGAACTGGAGGTTCCCTCCTCCCTGGAGGAAGAGAACCTTGTAGTTGTCAGGGACGTTGAGAAGCTCCTTGATGAGCGCGATCGCCTCGTTATGGACGGCGTCGTACTCCTTCGCCCTGTGGGAGATCTCCATCACCGACATCCCCGTGTTTTCAAAATCGAGAAGTTCCGCCTGCGCCCGCTCAAGGGCGGGAAGGGGGAGCGCTGCTGGTCCCGCGTAAAAATTAATCACTCGCTTTGCCATGGCTATCTCCTTTTGGACAGAATGTCCACGACGATGTCGCCTATTCTAAGAAGATTCTCTTTTGACGAGGCGCCGATGTGCGGCGTCCCCAGAACGTTGGGAGCGGTGAGCAGGGGGCAGTCCGCGGCTGGAGGGTCGGAATACCAGACGTCCGTCCCGTAGGCGGCCACATGGCCGGAAACGAGGGCCTTCGCAAGCGCCGATTCGTCAATCACCTTGGCCCTGCCGGTATTGATGAGGATAACGCCCTTCTTCATTTTCGCGATGAGGGCTTCGTTTACCATCCCCTTGGTCTCGTCGGTCAAAGGGGTGTGGAACGAGATGTAGTCGGAATTAGCGAGAAGCTCTTCCAGGCTCACGAGCTTTGCGGCCGGATGTTCCTTGATAAATGGGTCATAGGCGATGACCTTCATCCCGAAAGCGGCGGCGCGTTTCGCCACTTCGCTGCCGATTCTCCCAATGCCAAGAAGCCCCAGCGTCTTCTGATAAAGCTCCGTCCGTTTCAGTTCCTTTTTAAGCCATTTGCCTTCTTTCATGGAAACGTGGGCCTCGACGATCCTGTTTGGAATGGCGAGCATAAGCGCCATTGCAAGCTCGGCGACGGCCACCGAAGAAGCCTCCGGCGTATTCATCACCGTGATGCCGCGAGCCTTGCAAGCCTCTTTGTCAACGTTGTCGAGCCCCACGCCGCCACGGATGACGAGCTTCAGGTTGGGAGCCTTCGCTACTAGTTCCGGCGTCACCTTCGTCTTCGAGCGGATCAGAAGGACCTCGGCCTCATTAAGGCGCGCCATGTCCTCGAAGACTTCCCCAAACTGCTGAAGCCTCTGAGGCAGCGATTTGTCGAACGCGTCCGCAATCAGTATTTTCATCTTTCTCCTCCTAAAAGAACATCAAAAACCAAGACACCAAGGCCACAAGAAAAGCTGTTCCGCGAAAAGAGGGGCAGGAACGCCCTGCCTTAACGTGGCCCTTTGTGCCTTGGTGGTGGCCGTTCATTGCTTTAGTCCTCTATCAGCCTGACCAAGAGACCGCTGCGCAACTTTGGTTCGAACCAAGTGGATTTGGGCGGCATCACCTGGCCTGAATCGGCCACTGCCATCAATTGGGGCAGCGACGTGGGGTAGAGAGAAAATGCAACCGCCCACCCTCCGTTCACGCGCTTCTCCAGCTCTTTCATCCCGCGAATGCCACCCACAAAGTCAATGCGCTTGTCAGTCCTCGGGTCGGCGATGCCTAGCACCGGCGCCAAGAGGTTGTCCTGAAGGATGGAAACGTCAAGGCCTTTCACCGGGTCGGTTTCCGGATAGCTGCCTGGTTTTGCCGCAAGGCGGTACCACTTGCCTTCGAGGTACATGCCGAAAGAGCGCGGCGCCTCTGGCCTTGGATCAGTTGCCGCGGTGACGTTGAACTTGTCCGCGACCTTCGCCAAAAACTGTTTGGGATCGAGCCCGTGGAGGTCTTTAACCACCCGGTTGTAATCCATTATCTTGAGTTGGTCGTGTGGAAAAACGACCGCCATGAAATACTCGAACGGTTCTTCGCCGGTATGCGTTGGGCTTTTCTGCCTCAACGCCTGGCCGCAGCGCACGGCGGCGGCCGTGCGGTGATGGCCGTCGGCCACGTACAGTGCCGGGACTTTTTCAGCGAAGAGGCGCTGAAGTTCTTTCATGTCCTCGATGTCGGCAATGACCCACACGGTGTGGCCGAAGCCGTCGTCAGTGACGATGTCGTAAACGGGATCGCAGCTTACCGCGCGCTCGACTATCCGGTCAATTTCGGGCATGGCCCGGTAGGTGAGGAATACAGGCTCCGCGTTGGCGTTTTGCTCCATGACGTGCCTGGTGCGGTCGTCCTCTTTGTCCTTGCGCGTGAATTCGTGTCGCTTTATGAGCCCCTGCTCATACTCTTTAACCGAACAGAGAGCCACCAGGCCATTCTGGACATGGTTGCCCATCTTCTGGCGGTAGACGTAGAAGCAAGGCTGGCCCTCCTTGAAGAGAACGCCGTCGGAGATGAACTTTCGCAGGTTTTCCGCGCCCTTGGCGTAAACCCTGTCATCGTAAAGGGGCACGTTGGGGTCAAGATCAATTTCGGGCTTGCAGACGTGCAGGAAACTGAGCGGGTTGTCTTTTGCCAGCTCCCTCGCTTCCTCGGAATTGATGACGTCGTAAGGGTGGCTTGCTACTTTCGATGCTTGCTCCGGCCTGGGCCGGTACGCGGCAAAAGGTCTTATATTGGACATGTTTTCCCCCTGTCTAGGCTGTCTTGCCACCGCGGAAAAGCGGTGACAAAGCAAGGCAAGAGCATAACCCAACGCAAGCAAAGGTTCAAGCGGCAGGCGAAAGTTTAAGTTTCTAAAGGTGATATAGGCAAGGGACAATTTCTGAAGCGAAGCGAGTGCCTTCCAAAAGCCCGAAGGGCGCCGAAGGCGCGAGGAAGGGGAGAAAATAGGT
>JAEMPZ010000041.1 GCA_022759065.1 Acidobacteriota bacterium
GAGTACTTCAGGGACGTCGAGGGACAGGACGTTCTTCTATTTATAGACAACATCTTCCGGTTCACCCAGGCCGGCTCGGAAGTGTCTGCGCTTCTCGGCCGCATGCCTTCTGCCGTTGGTTACCAGCCTAACCTGGCTTCCGAAATGGGAGAGCTCCAGGAGCGCATCACCTCAACGAAGAAGGGCTCAATCACTTCGGTTCAGGCCATTTACGTCCCCGCCGACGACTTGACGGACCCTGCGCCCGCGACCGCTTTCGCCCACCTCGACGCGACTAGCGTTCTTTCAAGGGCGCTGACCGAAATCGGCATTTACCCGGCTGTTGACCCGCTGGCCTCCACCTCAAGAATACTTGACCCGCGCATCGTGGGAGAGGAACATTACGGCGTGGCCCGCAAAGTGCAGGCCGTGCTCCAGAAGTACAAGGACCTGCAGGACATCATCGCGATCCTGGGCATGGAGGAGCTTTCGGACGAGGACAAGATCGTGGTGGCCCGCGCGCGAAAGATTCAGCGGTTCCTGTCGCAGCCCTTCCACGTGGCCGAGCAGTTCAGCGGCGTGAAGGGAACCTACGTCAAGGTGGCCGACACGATCCGCGGCTTCAAGGAGATCGTCGAAGGCAAGCACGACGAGCTTCCCGAGCAGGCCTTCTACATGGTCGGCACCATCGAGGAAGCCCGGGAGAAGGCCGACAGGCTGGCCAAGCAGGCGTAGCGAGGAGAAGAATGGGCTCATTCGATCTGCCCAAAAAAGTATTGCTTCAGGTGGTGACGCCCGAGCGAAGCGTCGTTCACGAGGAAGTTGACGAGATTCTTCTTCCCGGGACAGAAGGCTACCTTGGCGTTCTGCCCGGCCACACGCCGCTCTTGACCTCCCTGAAGATTGGTGAGATAAAGTACAGCCAGGGCAGGGAGACGAAGTTTCTTGCCGTCTCCTGGGGCTTCGCCGAAGTGCTGCCCGACAAGGTGACCGTTCTTGCCGATTTGGCCGAGAGGCCTGACGACATTGACGTGGCGTCGGCCGAGGAGGCGAAAGCGCGCGCCGAGGCGATGCTGAAAGACCCGGAGGCCGATTTCCGCGCGGCCCAGGCTGCGCTGGAACAGGCGCTTGTGCGCCTACAGGTGGCCGCAAAACAGGCAAGGATGCCGCGTTAAAAGCATAGAAAGCAGAGAGTGATGCCATGAAGAGAACTTTTCAGCCCAACCGCCGTCACAGAGCCAAAACCCACGGGTTCAGGGCCCGGATGTCCACCAAAACGGGCCGCGAGGTGCTGGCCAGGCGGCGCGCCAAAGGCCGATGGCGGCTGACGCCACAGTAAGCGGTTTTAAGACGGGGCCTTTCTCGTCAAAGGACCGCATCCGCGCCCGGTCCGAATATCAGGCAATCTACAGAGCCTGTGCGCCGATATACACGGCGCGCTTGGTGTTTTATGCGCGTCCCGCGGTTGCGGGCGTCAGGCGTTTGGGGTGTACAATTCCCAAGAAGACGGGTTGCGCGGTTGAGCGCAACCGCCTGAGGAGATTGATCCGGGAAGTGTTTCGGCTGGAACGCTCCGCTCTTCCCGATGGGTGCGACCTCGTTGTTAACGCCAAGCGCGGGGCAAGCGATCTTGATTACGGCTCGGTAAGGGAGGCCTTTTTGAAAGTCTGCGCCCGCCTCGCGCAGGAGGGATTTCTCAGTTGCGTTCGGTGATCCTCCTCCTTATCAAATTGTACCAGTGGACCCTCTCGCCTTTCGTTGGGGGCGCCTGCCGGTTTTACCCTTCGTGTTCAAGGTATACCGCCGGATGCGTCGAGCGTTTCGGCGCGGGCAAGGGGCTGCTCCTTGGGGCCAGACGCGTCCTGAAATGCCACCCATGGCACGAGGGCGGCTACGACCCAGTGCCGGATTGTCCAGATAGCCCCCAAGCCCGCCGTGGAATTTGGGACAAAAGGAGCAACGCATGAACCAGCTTGGGCAGGAAGAACCGATCGGCACCGGCCGGTTGCTTTTGACTACGGGTGTTATAGCGCTCCTTTTCGCGGTTTGGGCCTATTGGATGCAGCCGGGCCCTCAGCAGAAAAAGGCGCCTGAACCCGCGAAAGAGGCGCAGCGGGCGCCGGCCGAAGCCGTGGCCGCGGCGCTTCCAGCGCCCCCCCCAGTGGCGGCGCGGCCGGTTTCGCCCGTCCATGCCGATTCCCGGCAGACGGTCACGCTGGAGAACGATGACTTGCGCCTCGTTTTGGATAATCGCGGGGCGGTTCTGGTTCACGCCGTTTTGAAGCGTTACAGGGAACGCGGCGCAAAGGATAACGACGACCTCGTTTCGCCCCTTGCAGGGGCGACCGAGCGCTACCCCCTTCGGTTATTGACGGACGACGCGGCGTTCAACGAGGCCGTCAACGGGGCCTTGTTCCACGTGGAACAATCCTCGAAGGGGGGAGGCTCGGCGAGCTTCGCCTGGGCGGACGAGAAGGGCAACAGCGTAAAGAAGGTGTTCAGCCTCCCGCCCAATGGCTACGAAGTGAACCTGGAGGCGGAGCTTGTAAGAGACGGCAAGCGGCAGCCCGAAATACCCTTGGTGTGGGGGCCGGACCTGGGGCTGCTCAGCCCCGAGCAGGCGAAGGACCGCTATTTCCAGCAAGCTTGCGCCGTAATGGACAGGTCAGGGCAGTATGAGAGGATCACGAGAAAGAAGGTGGGGGCCGGCTCCGCGGAAGCCTTCGAGCAGGCCAAAGGCCCCGCCACCTGGGTGGGCGTAAGCACGAACTACTTTGCAGCGCTCTTCATTCCCGAAAAGGCGGTGCCGGAACTTACAGTCATCACCGAAGCGGTTCCGGCGGAACTCAGGAAGGTTCATCCGGCCGATTCGGCCCTCTCGCTGGCCGTTTCCTATCCCGGCTCGGGCAAGCTCTTTTTGGGGCCCAAGGAGTACGACCGCCTGAAGGCCATGGGGGGGCAATATTTCCGCCTTTTGAACTGGGGCACCTCCAGTTTCGGGAACGCCATTCTTTACCCGGTTTGCACCGCGCTTCTCTTCGTCCTCAAGTGGCTTTTCGGCATTTGCCGCAATTACGGCGTCGCCATCATCCTTCTGACGGTCCTGATAAAGCTGGCCTTCTATCCGCTCACCCAGCGTTCCATGGTCAAAATGAAGGAGATGGGCGATGCGATGAAGAAGCTCAAGCCGCAGGTGGACCGGATAAAATCCAAGTACAAGAAGATGCCGAAGGACATGGCCACGCGGACGAAAATGAACGAGGAGATGATGGCCCTTTACCAGCGGGAGGGCATCAACCCCATGGCGCAAATGACCGGCTGCCTGCCGATGCTGCTTCAGATGCCGATTTTCATCGCGCTTTACACGCTTCTTCAGGCAACCATCGAGCTTAGGGGGGCGCCATTTGTCTTGTGGATCAAGGATCTTTCAGTCGCCGACCCGTACTACATAACGCCGCTCCTGATGGGCGCCACCATGATCATTTCCACGAAAATGACCACGACGACGGAGATGGAGGGCGCCCAAAAGCTGATGATATGGGCAGTGCCCCTCATGTTTGTTTACTGGTGCCTGACGGCGCCGGCCGGGCTGGCTTTGTACTGGCTTGCAAACAGCGTGCTGACGATCGGACAGCAGTACCTGATAAACCGGCAGGTCGCGGCGAGGCAGGAGGCGGCGCAGAAAGAGCGCAAGTCCACGCCGAAGGGGCCGTCCAAGCCTTCTCGGTGATGGTTCGTCCGCAGCGCGGGAGCGCTCGCACATGCCTGACACGACAGCAACAATTGTGGCGGAGGCGACACCTCCCGGACGTGGCGGGCTGGCCGTCCTGAGGTTGTCGGGAGAGAAAAGCGCCGAGATTTTGCGGCGCATTTTTTCTCCAGCCGGCAAGGCGGCTCCGTGGGATTCGCCACGCCACCTCACTTTCGGAGAGTTTCTGGATCTGGACGGCGCCGCCGTGGACCGCGGCCTGGCTGTCTATTTCGCCGCCCCGGCGTCCTTCACCGGGGAGGATGTCGCCGAGTGCCACCTGCACTGTTCGCCAGCCGTAATCCACGCGGTGAAGCAGGCGTGCATGGCGTTGGGCGCAAGGCCTGCGCTTCCAGGAGAGTTCTCGTACCGGGCGGTCCTCAACGGGCGCATGGGAGCGCTCGAGGCCGAAGCTGCAAACGAGATGGCGTCATTTGAGACGGCCCTTCAGGCGAAGACCGCGGGGATCGCGGTTGCCGGCGGGCTGCAAGCGCGCCTTGAGGCCTTAAGGGAGCGGCTTCTGGAACTGTCGGCCGCATGGGAGGCGCGCATAGAGTTTCCGGAGGAGAGTTACGCCCAAGGCAAGATGCCGGCCCGCGAGGAAGTGGCGGCCATAGCCGCGGAAATTCGCGGGATGCTCGCTCGGTCCAATTCATCGCGCCCGCTGCGCAGGGGATGGAGGATCGCCATCTGCGGCGCGCCTAACGTCGGGAAGTCGTCTCTCTTCAACGCCATCTTGCAAAGGGAAAGGGCGCTCGTGACGCCGCACCCTGGTACTACCAGGGACGTTTTGGAAGAGACGGTTGACATTCACGGCCTCCCTGTCATCCTTCTGGACACGGCGGGGATAAGGGAAAGCGACGACCCGGTGGAGAGGCTCGGCGTGGAGAAGGGGATCGAGGCCGCGCGGGGCGCCGACGGCGTCCTTCTCCTTTACTCGAAAGCTTCCGGCTGGAGAGCGGAGGAGAAGGATCTGGCCGCGGTCTTGGGAGGAAACCTTGTCGGGCTGGTAGAGACCAAGTGCGACCTGGCGGCGGGGGGCGGAGGTTTACCTCCTCCCGGCCTGGAGCGGCTTTCGGTTTCGAGCCTGACGGGAGAGGGGCTTTCCGCGCTTATGGACCGCATCGCGCATTGGGCATTGGGGACGCTGCCAGGCGAAGCCGCGCTTCTTCTTAACGAACGCCAGAGAGAGGCCCTTCAAAGAGCCGGCGAGGGCTTGGCGGAGGCGGAGGCTTACCTGGCTTTGGGTAATACGGAGGAAGTGGCCCTGGCCGGCATCGGCAAGGCGAGCGAGGCCATTGATGAGGCGCTCGGCCTCAAGTCCCGCGAAGAACTTTACGACTTGATTTTCAGCAGGTTTTGCATCGGGAAATAGGCACGAGCCCGACAGTCAATAAAGCCCGGAGGATTCGGTGAGGTATGATGGTGTCGTGGTCGGAGGCGGGCACGCGGGCGTTGAAGCCGCGCGGGTGCTTGCCCTGCGCGGCCTTGCAACGGCGCTCGTTACGGCGAACCGGCGCGCGATCGGGCGCATGTCCTGCAACCCTTCGATAGGAGGGGTCGCGAAGGGCCATCTGGTGAGAGAAATAGACGCGCTCGGCGGCCTCATGGCGAAGGCTGCCGATGCCACCGGCATTCAGTTTCGGCTCCTGAACGCCAGCAAAGGCCCGGCCGTTCAAGGCCTGCGGTGCCAGAGCGACAGGGAGTTGTACGAAAAATGGGTCCAGGCGTCCTTGGGCGCATTGGCGGGGCTTGAAATAGTCGAGGGAGAGGTGGCCCGGCTTGAGGTGGCGGCCGGGAGGGTGGCCGGGGTTCGGCTCGCCGGAGGCGCTCTGATTGAAACCAGGGCGGTCATTCTCGCGGCCGGAACATTCCTGGGCGGGGTTCTTTACGTTGGCGACGAGCGGACGCTTGGCGGGAGGACGGGCGAATTCTCAGCCGGGGCGCTCTCGGAATCGCTCAAGGAGCTCGGCTTGCCGCTCATAAGGCTCAAGACCGGCACTCCATGCCGCATAGAAAAAGATTCCGTCCGCTTCGAAACAATGGAGAAACAGGAAGGTGACTCAAGGCCGGAACCCTTCTCCCTGCAGAGCAATCCCTTCCCGGTGCTACCTCAGGTGGTATGCCATCTAACACGAACTACTAGCAAGACGGCAGAGATCATCCGCGCCAATATTCACAGGTCGCCTCTTTACGGCGGGGCGATCACTGGCGTTGGCCCGCGCTATTGTCCCTCCATAGAGGACAAGGTGGTCAAGTTTCCCCACCACGAAACGCATCAGGTTTTCATAGAGCCGGAGGGGCTTCAAAGCCATCTCATTTACCCCAACGGGATATCCACTTCGCTCCCTTTTGACGTTCAGGACCAGATCGTTCATTCGATACCGGGCCTTGAAGAGGCGCGCATAGCTCAGTACGGTTATGCAGTGGAGTACGACGCCGTTGATCCCACGGCTGTTGACCATTCGCTTGAGTGCCGCGCGGTTTCGGGCCTCTACCTGGCGGGCCAGGTGCTGGGGACCACCGGCTACGAAGAAGCGGCCGGCCTTGGTTTGTACGCGGGGTACAACGCATCGAGAGCGCTTCGGGGGGAGGCGCCGTTTCGCCTGGAACGTGACGAAGCCTACCTGGCCGTGATGGTTGACGACCTTGTCACCAGGGGAGTGCTTGAGCCTTACCGCCTGTTCACGTCCCGGGCCGAGCAGCGGCTGCTTCTTGACCGCCACACGGCCTATAAAAGGCTCGCGCGGCACGGCGAGCAGGCCGGGCTCTTGTCCTCCCCCGAGCGCGAGAAGATATCCTCGCGTGAAACTTCGGTCATAAAGATCCTTGCTTTTCTTGCATCCACCAAGCTTCGGTCCACCGGGGAAGCTCCCACCCTTGCCGCCTTCCTGGCCAGGCCGAACGTCACGGCGCGGGAGATCTCCGAGCTGGTTCCATTTGCCGAGCTCAACGACCCGTGGGTGCGCCTCTACGTTGAGTCAGAGGTCAAAGGGGCCGGCTACAAGCAGCGCCAGAAGATGGAGGCGGAAAAGCTCGCTGCCGCGGGCAGCGTAGCGATTCCGAGGGATTTCGGTTTCGCGAGCCTGCCAGGGCTTTCCCGCGAGATCGCTTCCCGTTTGGAACAATTGAGGCCGGAAACGATTGGCCAGGCCGAGCGCATCCCCGGCATGACCCCGGCGGCCCTGACGGTTCTGCGGGTGGCGCTGGCCAGGAAACGAGGGCGATCATGACCGGCGAAAGGCTTGACCGTTACCTTGCGATGCTCTTCTCGTGGAATGAAGGCGCCGGGCTGACCGCTTTCAAAAACAGGAATGAAGCCCTCTTGAAAGGCGTCGAGACGGCCGAAGCCGCGCTTCCTCTATTGCCGGAAAGCGGGGAGGTTCTTGACGTGGGCAGCGGCGGCGGATTTCCCTCCGTTCCGATCGCGCTGAAGCGTCCCTCGCTTCACTTCACTCTTTGCGAGCCAGCCCCGCTCAAGGCGGCGTTTCTCAGGGCCGCCGCCAGGGAACTGGGACTTGCCATGGAAGTCGTGGAGCTTCAGGCCTCGGAATTTCTGGCAAAGAGCGGTTCAGCCTTTAACGCCGCCACGGTAAGGGGAGTCAAGATTCGTCCCCCGCTCCTGAAGGCGCTGAGGCGCTCGATGCTACCGGGAAGCGTCCTCCTGGTCTGGACCGGCGCCGCGCAGGCCGTTGAGTACGGCGCCGGCATGAAGAGGCTTGGGTTCGCCGCAAGCCCGCCAACCGGCCTCAAGGACGGAAGCGTTCTTCTTTGCGGCACTGTTCCACGTGGAACAGTCGCGAAATAGGCAGCCACCAATTTGCCGCTGCCTGCCAGGCTGGAAAACAGGTGACGGGGTATCGGAGTTAAAAAAAGTACCACCGTCGCCGAAGGCACCTAACTTCCATCGCGGAATTTGGGGGGCCGTGGGGGCTTCACGCGGGTTAAATATTGTGGCAAAATGGCCGCTTGCGTGGGGAGGTAGCTTTGGGAAGGATCATTGCTGTGGCCAACCAGAAGGGCGGCGTTGGCAAAACCACGACGGTCATTAACCTCGGCGCTTCGCTCGCGGCCGCCGAAAAGCGGGTGCTCCTGGTTGATTTCGATCCACAGACCAACTGCACGTCTGGCCTGGGACTGAGAGGCGCGCAGGAAAGGCCGTCGGTTTACGACGTCATCACCGGCGGGGTTTCCGCCGAGAAGGCCGTGCTCGAGACATCCTTTCCTCACCTCGCGCTGCTGCCTGGGGCTATAGCCCTCGTCGGCGCGGAGGTTGAGCTTGCCGCGGCGGATGGGCGCGAATTCGCCCTTCGCAGGGCGCTGGAACCGCTGAAAGAGCGCTACGAATACATCATCGTGGATTGTCCGCCTTCCCTGGGCTTGTTGACCCTGAACGCCCTCGTGGCCGCAGACGAAGTCCTCATCCCGATTCAAGGCGAGTACTTCGCCATGGAGGGCGTTTCCGAGCTGCTGAGAACGCTCGAAAGGATTCGCGAGGCCCTCAACCCCGACCTGGCTATTCGCGGAGTGCTGCTGACCATGGTGGACGAGAGGACCAACCTTGGGAAGCAGGTCAGCCAGGAAGTCCAGCGCTTCTTCGGAAAGAAGGTTTACCAAAGCGTGATCCCGCGAAATGTAAGGCTTGCCGAAGCTCCATCGTTTGGACAACCGATTCTCTCGTATGACATCGCCTCTCGCGGCGCCCAGTCCTATTTACAGGTGGCAAAGGAGTTTTTGGCCCATGAGCAGCAGCCCTAAGAGCGTGCTAGGAAGAGGACTCGACGCCCTCATCTCGACGCCGGGTCCGGAAGGCCGGCGTGTCACCGAGGTGGACATCCACCGCCTCAAGCCCAATCCCCGCCAGCCGAGAGAGCGGTTTTCGGAGCCGGCGCTGGCCGAGCTGGCCGATTCCATAAAGGCCAACGGCGTTTTGCAGCCGATACTCGTTCGTCCGGCGAACGGCCACTACGAAATCATAGCCGGAGAGCGGCGGTGGCGGGCGGCCCAGAAGGCCGGCCTGCACCACGTCCCAGTCATCGTGCGCGACGTCGCGGACTCGCAGCTTCTGGAGCTGGCGCTGGTGGAAAACCTCCAGCGCGAGGACCTTAACCCTGTCGAGGAGGCGCGCGCCTACAGGGCGCTGATCGAGGAGGTGGGACTGACCCAGGAGGCGGTGGCTGGCAGGGTAGGCAAGGAAAGGGCCACGGTGGCTAACTCCCTGAGATTGCTGCACTTGCCTTCAATCGCATTGAAAGCCCTCGAGGCGGGCCAGATCACGCCCGGCCACGCAAAAGCCATTCTTGCCCTTCGAAAGCGCGAGGAGCAGGATGGGCTTTTGAAAGCTATTTTGGCAAAGGGCCTATCGGTCAGGGAAGCGGAGCGATACAAGCCGGCAAGGCCCCGCACGCCCGCCGGAGCGGCAGACGCCGACACCGAAGCGGCGGCGAGGTCCATGGCCTCGAAGCTCGGGCTGCCCGTTTCCATCAGCAGAAGAGGACGCGGCGGCGCTGTAACGGTAAGGTTCAAAAACGAGGAGCAACTCAACCACTTGTTTGAACTGGTGCAGTCCATAGGCGGGAGGTCCAAATGATGCAGAAGAAACCCGACTCTTCAATCCAGGTTGGAGGGATGCTCGGAGAAGGGGTTCGCGTCGAAGGAACGCTCGAATTCACCCAAACCTTCCGCGTGGACGGAGAGTTCAAGGGGAAGATAATGCGCTCCGACCGCCTCGTCGTCGGCGAGAAGGGGAAAGTCTCCGGCGAAGTCGAGGTCAACTCGCTCGTCGTTTACGGCACCGTGGAGGGCAAGATCAAGGTCAAAGGGGCTCTTGAAGTCCAGCCCAAGGGGAAAATTCGGGGGGATGTTTCAATGGTTACGCCGGCTTTGACCGTGCTGGAGGGCGGCGTCATTGAGGGGACGATGGTCATGTCCAAGGGTGCCCCGGCGGAAACCAACCCGCAAGAAAAGCAGGCCCCCAAATGAAGGCCGGTAAAGAGAAGGCCGCAGCCAAGAATGTTTATGCTCAAAGGAGAAAGGCGCTCGTTGAGCTTCTGAGAAAGCGGCCCGAGGGCGAAAACAGCGTGGCCATCCTCTTTTCAGGAGAAGAAGAGAGCCTTGTGCCCTTTCTGCCCGACACGAACTTTTACTATTTTACCGGCGTCGCCTCCCCAAAGGCTGCCTTGATGATCCATTTGACGCCGCAGAAGAGCGACGAGATGCTCTTTCTTCCCGCGCCTGATCCGGCGGCGGAGCGATGGACCGGAAAGGTCATAACTTCCGGAAGCCTGACGCGTCCAAACGCCGAACCGGACGCCGAGCGGCGGGATGCCATGAAAACCACCCAATGCGCCGCCATCGCCGCCCACTATCAGTTGGAGGACGCGCTCATCCGCCCCCTGAGGGCGGCAAAGACGCTTTACCTTGACTTCCCCGAGGACGCTTTTCAAGCGCCAATAGGCCAAAGCCAGCTCTTTTGGGAAAAGGTGCGGGCGCGATATCCGTTTTTAGAGCTTCGCCACCTTGGCCGGATTTCCGGTGAGTTGCGGCGAGTGAAGGGGGCGGAAGAAATCGCCGCGATGAGGCAGGCGATTGCAATCACGGCGGAGGCCAACGGGGCGATAACCAGACATCTTCGCCCTGGCCTTCACGAATTCGAGTTGCAGGCTCTGATTGAATACGTCTTCAGGTCAAGAGGGGCAGAGGGGCTGGCCTTCCCAAGCATCATAGGCTCGGGGCCATACTCCTGCATATTGCACTACGACAAAAACCGGCGGCGGATGAAGGCCGGGGACTTGGTGGTGTGCGACATAGGCGCCCGCAAAGGCTTTTACTGCGCGGACGTGACAAGGACGTACCCGGTTTCAGGCCGCTTTTCAAAGAGGCAGCGCAAGGTTTACGAAGCGGTTCTTGACGCGAGGCGGGCCGCGCTTGAGGCTTGCCGCCCCGGCGCTTTCGTTCACCAGGTTCACAAGGCGGCTTCGGACGCTATCGCAAAAGCCGGTTTTTCGAAGTACTTTTTTCACGGAACCTCGCACTACCTCGGACTGGACGCCCATGACAAGGGCTCCTACGATGAGCCTCTCGTGCCCGGCGTCGTAATAACCATAGAGCCTGGAATCTACATAGCCGAGGAGAACCTTGGCGTCCGAATCGAAGACGATGTCGTGATCACCAGGGAGGGGTACGACGTCATGACCAAGGACATAGCGCGCGAGGCGGGCGAGATCGAGAAGCTCATGGCCGCGCCGCGCAGGGTGATCGTCTACTAGCCGAAATTCCGCGATAGTACCGCTAACGCCGACACCCCGATACTCCGACACCGCATTCAAACGCGGGAGGATTCAC
>JAEMPZ010000060.1 GCA_022759065.1 Acidobacteriota bacterium
CGCCTTCGGCTCGATGGCTCCCCAATCCCTTTTCGGTGAACGACCATGTGGGCTAAACGACGTGCTAATAGGCATTTGGGGGCACCGTTACAGTTCCATAGCGGGATTGGGGCAGGGTCGCTTCTGGCGAAATTTTATAATCCCTCATTTATCAGCAGGCCTCGCCTGCGGGGCAAGAAGTTGCTGGTACCTCCTGTAGTCGAGAAGAACGCGTTCAGTGTAGAGGCGGGTTTCTTCGTATGGGATCATCGCGACGAATTCGCGCTCATTCTCGGGCGAGAACGATTTTAGCCATAGGTCCACCCTGTCCTCGCCCGCGTTGTAGGCGGCCACGGCGGCGGCCATCATCGGGAAGCGGGCGTTGAGCTTGGCTAAATAGAGCGAGCCCAGGCTGATGTTGGTCCTCGGGTCGAGGATATCTTCCATCGCCGGGAGCGTCTCTCCGGGAAGCGCCAGCTTTGCCACGGTTTCAGGCATGAGCTGCATCAGGCCCAAGGCGCCCACGGGCGAAAGCGATTCCGAATCAAAACCGCTTTCCCTCCTTGTTATCGCGTAAACAAGCGCTGCCGGCGCCGGCCCCTTGTTGACGGCGCTTCGCCACGGCATCGGGTAGACGGCCCGCGCCACGGCATCATCAACCGTATCGGCCCCTTCAACATCCCCGAACCACGAGAGAGCCATCGCCTCGCCCCGGTTCGGGGATTCTCCCAACGTAAGGTAGGTCGCGTAGGCAAGGCGCGCCGAAGGATCATTAGAGTGCTTCTTGAAATAGGGCTCGTAGGCCTCGGCGCTGAAGATTCCCATCCCCGCCGCGCGAAGCGCGGCGGCGAGGTATGAGGCCGGATCCTGAGGTTGCTCTTTCGCAGAACCTGGCGGGATGGAGATCGCCACTTCGGGCGCCGCGCGCCCGATGGACTTCAGCGCCTCGCGCGCGGCTACCGCCCAATAACCGCGCGCAGCGGAAAGCTCCGCCCACTTTTGCGCCGCCGCGTCGCTCCTGCCCAGCTTCTGAAGGGTGGACGCCGCCATGAATTTTGCGGGGGCGGCGTAGGAAGGAGGAGCCGATGCCGCGACCCGGCCCAGCAAGTCAATCCCGCCCGGCGCATCTCCCAATTTCAACTCGGCCCAGGCGAGCTTGTAAAGGGCGGCCGTTTTCGTCGCCTCGGTTGCCGGCTGCTTTAGAACCAGAGAGATATCCTCCCGCGCCGATGCGAAATCGCCGTGAACGAAAGCATAGCTTCCCAGCGCATAAAGCGCGTCGCCGCGCTTCGAGTCATCCGGCGGGAGCGTCTGCAAGAGCCATTGCCCCAGCGACCGCGCCCGATTAGCGTCGTCCACTCTAAGGCAGGCCCACAGGGCGCGAAGGGCTATATCCCAGCTTGGTGATTTGGCCCCGAAGGCCTCGCGGGCCGCGTCCGCCTCGCGAAAGAGGTCATCGTTCCACCTGAGCGCGTAGAGCGCGTTGGCGCGAAGGAGCGCCGCCTCCTCGCTCTCCTTTGCCGAGAGCTTTTTGGCTCCAAGCGACTGGAGGAGGTCCCATCCGTCGAGCGCCCTGCCGTGGACGACAAAACTTCGCGCAAGGGCAAGCGCGGCCTGCGCCGAGGCAGGGATGATTGATGCCTTCGGAAAGTCGCGGGCCAGGAGAATCGCGGCCTGATGGCCGTAGGGACTGGAAATATCCTTCAAATAGAGCTCTTTCAAGATGCCGAAAGCCTGGGCCTTCTCTCCGGCGCCAAGCAGCGATTGCGCCTTGAGAAAAGCGCAGGAAGCCTTTGACGCATCGCTCGCGGCCACTTCTTCGAGCTGGCCCCACGCGCGCGCCGAAGAACGGTAGTCTCCAGACTGCGCGGCGAGCTTGGCGAAGAGGCGAAGGGACGCCTTTCTCAGCGAACCGGAAGACCGGCCCGCGACAAGAGGCTTGAGTTCGGTCAATGCTTCTGCAGGCTTTCCCGCCACGCCGAGCGCGCGGGCGCGCAGGTAGCGGACGTACGGCATAAATGGAGAGCGCTCGCCGGCCAACGGAGACGCCAGCGCTTCCAGTGCGCCTTTGGCGTCGTCATCCTCCAAAAGCGCGGCGGCAAGGGCGAGCCTGGCCGCGCCCTCGTCGCGTCCATTGGCCTTCGGCAGATATTCGCTCAGGACAGCCGCGGCGGCCGCGTAATTCGAAGCCTCCATCAAGCTGCCTGCCTGCCGAATCGGCGAAGGCAAAACGGCGCTTGCTGGCGGCGCCTCCTGAGCCATGAGCGCGGCAACGCTGAAAGAAACGGCCAGACAACATAGGAATGAACGAGCCGTCACTTCTCTTCTCTCATCCATCATCCGTTTTTTCTTGATTTCCTGTCAACCTGCAAGCTTATAGACTCATCACCATTAGTTCAGGTACCCCATCAATTGGCGGTTTTTCTTGGACCGTTGGAGTTTTTTCATGGCAGAGCTTTCTATCTGTCTCACTCGCTCGCGGCTCAGCCCTAGCTTTTCCCCGGCTTGCTTTAGCGTATGGGGCGTGTCGCCGTCAAGGCCGTACCGCAGCCTCAGGACTTCGCGCTCCTTGTCATCCAGGTCGCGAAGCATCCTGTTCAGAAGCGTGCGGTAAGATTCTTCCATGAGGTGCTGGTCCACCGGAGGCATCGTCCCCTGTTCTATCTTGTCCAGCAACTGAAAATCGCTGTCTTCCCCCAAGCCGGTAGTTTCGAGGGGAACGTCTTCGTTCTGCGCCGACAGGAGCGTCTCGATGTTTTCACGGGAGACGTCCAACTCTTCGGCTATTTCCGCCGCAGTCGGCGCCCTTTCGAGCACGGGAGTCATCGCTGCTATCGTCTTGTGAATGTTATATAGAAGGTTGGCCTGCTTCTGAGGTATGCGAAACGGCCCGCCCTGTTCCGAGATGGCGTGTATTATGGCCTGTCGGATCCACCATACGGCATAGGTGATGAAGCGGTTCCCTTTCTTGGGGTCGAAGCGCTTTGCCGCTTCCATCAGGCCTATGTTTCCTTCGTTGATGAGGTCCTGAAAGGAGAGGCCCCAGCCGCGGAATTTTTTGGAGAAGGAGACGACGAAGCGAAGGTTGCTTTCGACCAGTTGCTTCAGCGCCGCTGCGTCGCCGCGCTGAATTCTTTCGGCAAGCTCTTTTTCTTGCTCTGGCGTCAGCAGGGGGAACCTGGCTATTTCCCTGAGATAGCGCTTTAGAAGGGCCGCTTCCTCGCCGGAAGAAAAGCTATTTCTCTGAGCCACCGGAGCGCTCCAGCCGGTCCAGCAATACGCGGACGGACTTGGGCGGCAACCTTGCAAGGGCGGCCGCCTTCTTTACCTCGGTCTTGGATGCTCCGCTCTGTTCGATATGTTCCATTAGAAAATTCAGAAAGGCGTTCATCTCTTCCTGCATGCGGCCCATTTTATCCCGCATGTTCAGTATGACCTCAACCCCGGCCAGATTCACGCCCAGGGTTCTCGTGAGATTGAGAATGACTTCGAGCCGTTCGAGATCCTCGTCGCTATAGAGCCTGGTATTGCCTTCGGTGCGGGAGGGGCGCAGCAATCCATCCTTTTCGTACAGCCTGAGCGTCTGGGGATGAAGATCGTACCGTTGCGAGACGGCGCTGATCATGTAATAGCGCTTGCCTGTCTCTTTCGGCGGCCTTCGGGGCATCGCTTTTCCCCCTTTCTGCTGACGACCTGCTGGCGGCTCAAGCCGGTTAGAGGCCATTGCCTCTGCGGCGCCTTCAACTTCCTCTAGGCCTATTATACGAACGAGGGTTCTCGGGGTTCAACCTCGCGAACTCCCGGAGCAACTCCTTGCTCCTTTCGTCAACAACGGCAGGCACGGCCACGTTGACTTCCACCAGGAGATCCCCCGGCGTCGCCCCTCGCGGCGAAGGCATTCCCCGCTCGCGCAGCCGAAACACCTGCCCAGACGGCGTGCCGGGAGGAATCTTCAGCATCGCGCCGCCGGAAAGAGTGGGCACCTCTATCTTGGCGCCCAACACTGCCTCGGCGAATGTCACGGGAACCTTGACTTTGAGGTGCGGGCCCTCGCGATAAAAAACCTTGTCGGGCAGTACATGGGTTTCAATGTAGAGGTCGCCCGGAATGCCGCCGCCGCGGCCCGCCTGCCCCTTGCCCTTGAGCCTCACGCGGGAGCCGGTGTCAACCCCGGCCGGAATTGAGGCCTCGACCGTTTCCGTCGTTTCCTTTGCTCCGGTCCCGCCGCAGTCGCGGCAGATATCCCCGGCGTCCTGGCCGGTGCCGTGGCACGCCGGGCATGGCTGGGCGAAAGAAAAGGGCCCTTTGGAAAGTCCTATCCTGCCAGTCCCCCCGCAGCGGCGGCACGGCGCCTTGCGGCCGGAAACAGTCCGTCCTTCCCCGCCGCAGGTTTTGCACGGCACGGTGTGGCGAATAGAAAGGCGAATTTTCTTCCCGGTGAAAGCCTCGTTGAGCGTGATGGTGACGGGGTAGACCAAGTCCTCGCCCTGCCTGGGCCCGGTCGCCTTGCGGGCGTTCGCGGCGCCCAAAAAGCTCTCGAAGATGTCCGAAAAGCCTCCAGTTTCGCCGGACGGGCCGTCAAAGTCGAACCCCTCGAACTTTACGCCATTCCACCCCTGGGAGGCGTCGGCCCCGGCGTCCCATGCCGCGCCGTAGGAGTCGTATTTCTTTTTCTTCTCGGGATCGCCAAGGACGGCGTAAGCTTCGGAGATTTCCTTGAAGCGTTCCTCGGCCGCCTTGTCGTTTGGGTTGAGGTCGGGATGGTACTTGCGCGCCAAGCGCTTGTACGATTTTTTAACGTCGGCTATGGACGCCTTTTTGGGAACCTCTAGGATTTCATAAAGGTCGCGCCTGGCCATGGGCTTCTCCCGAATTGTCCTTTAGCTTACCTTGACCCGCTTGCGAGCGTTCTTTTTCTTCGGTATGGCCAGGGAAAGCAGGCCGTTCACCAGCTCGGCCTTCACCTTGTCCGACTCAACCGGGGAGGGGAAGGATATCTCTCTGGCAAAAGGGCCGAAGTAGCGCTCGACCCTCTGGGCATTGCTCGGGGAGATCTCCTTGCCGGAGCGGCGCTCCCCGGTTACTTTGAGCCGTTGCGCGGTGCAGGTCACCGATATGTTCTCTATGGCGACTCCCGGCAGTTCGATGTCAGCGTAGTAATGGCCCTCGTCCTCGCTCACGTCAGTGGCTGGAATCCAGGCGAAATCGGGGACGGCCGCGTGGCCCTCCTCGGGTTGAAGCATTTCGTGGAACATCATATTGATGCGCCTTTGAAGGTGCACCAACTCCCGAAGAGATTCTCCCTTTACGGTCATGCGCGCCTCCATCGCTCCGGGGGCGTGGTTTCGCCCCCGGTTACGAGGCTATTTTACATCTTCAAACTCGGCGTCAATAACATCCCCTGCTTTCTTGTCGCCATGCTCCCCGCCGGGCGCGCCCGGCACAGTCGCCTCGCCGGAAGGCGGCGCCTGCTGCGTCCGCGCCGCGCTGTAGAGCTGCTCGGCCATCTTGTGTGTCGCCTGGTTCAAGGCGTCAATGGCTTTCCTGATGGCGTCGAGCGTGCCCGCCTCTTTTGCCTTCCTCAACCCTTCGAGCGCTTCGCGGACCTTGGCTTCGTCGTCGGCCGGGAGTTTGCCTGCATTGTCCCGGAGCAGTTTTTCGGTGCCGTAGAGAAGCTGGTCGGCCTGGTTCTTGGCCTCCACCTCTTCCTTGCGCTTGGAGTCCTCCTGCTTGTGCGATTCCGCCTCTTTCACCATCTTTTCCACTTCGTCCTTCGTCAAACCGGATGATGCGGTGATGGTGATGCTCTGCTCCTTGCCCGTGGCCATGTCCTTCGCGTGGACGTTCAATATGCCATTGGCGTCAATATCAAAAGAGACCTCTATCTGCGGCACGCCGCGGGGAGCCGGAGGAAGCCCCGTCAGCTTGAAAGTGCCAAGGAGCTTGTTATCACGGGCCATCGGGCGCTCGCCCTGGAAAACCACGATTTCCACCTCGGTCTGATTGTCGGCCGCGGTGGTAAATGTCTCCTTTCGGCGGGCGGGGATCGTTGTGTTGCGTGGAATCAGGGGCGTGGCCACCCCGCCGAGCGTCTCCACGCCGAGGGTGAGGGGGGTGACGTCGAGAAGGAGAATGTCCTTAACGTCTCCGGCCAGGACGCCGGCCTGGATCGCCGCGCCGACTGCCACCACTTCGTCCGGGTTCACGCCCTTGTGCGGCTCCTTGCCGAAGAAATCCTGCACCATGCTCTGGATTTTCGGGATGCGCGTCGAGCCGCCGACCAGTATCGCTTCGTTGATCTGTTGCGGGGAAACCTTGGCGTCGTTGAGCGCGGCCTTGCAGGGCTCGATGGTGCGCTTGAAGATATCCCCGCAGAGGTTCTCGAACTGGCTGCGCGTAAGCTTTAGCAGAAGGTGCTTCGGGCCGGTGGCATCGGCAGTGATGAACGGCAGGTTGATTTCCGTTTCGAGGGTGCCAGAAAGCTCGGTTTTGGCTCGTTCGCAAGCCTCTTTAAGGCGCTGCAAAGCCATGGGGTCCTTTTGAAGGTCAACGCCGTTCTCCTTTTTGAAACTGTCGGCGACCCAGTCTATAAGGCGCTTGTCCAGATCGTCTCCGCCAAGGTGAGTATCGCCATTGGTGGATTTGACCTCAATCATGCCCTCGCTGACTTCCAGGACCGATATGTCAAAGGTTCCGCCGCCGAAGTCGTAGACCGCGACGACCTCCTCCTTCTTCTTGTCCATTCCGTAAGCCAGCGCCGCCGCGGTTGGCTCGTTTATGATGCGCAGGACCTCAAGCCCCGCGATCTTCCCGGCGTCCTTCGTGGCCTGCCTCTGGCTGTCGTTGAAGTAGGCTGGAACGGTAATGACCGCCTGCGTGACCTTCTCCCCCAGGTAAGCTTCGGCGGCCTCCTTCAATTTTCTAAGAATCATCGCGGAAATCTCGGGCGGGGAGTACCTTTTCCCCCTGATTTCCACCCAGGCATCGCCGTTTTCAGCCGGGACCACCTTGTAGGGGACGGTTTGTATCTCCTGGGAGACCTCCTGGTATTTTCGCCCCATGAATCTCTTGATCGAAAACACCGTGTTTTGCGGGTTGGTGATAGCCTGGCGCTTTGCTACCTTTCCCACCAGTATCTCGCCCTTGTCGGTAAAGCCAACAACCGACGGCGTCGTCCTGTCGCCCTCCTGGTTGGGGATAACAACAGGCTGGCCGCTTTCCATTACGGCAACCACCGAGTTAGTCGTGCCTAGGTCAATTCCGATAATCTTTGCCATTTGTCTATCTCCTTCAATCGTTTACGTGCCATAAGGCAAATATTTGCCGCTCAGGGCCGTTCCGCAGCGCCCTGACTCGGACATCAATATAATTCTTTAGTGAGTTTTTGTCAAGTTTTATTTTTCCGCCCGCTGGTGTACTCTATTTACAGTGGAGGAGCATTTGGCCATATCTTTTGAATTAATTGAGAGAAGCGGCAGGGCGCGAAGTGGAAAGCTGCTTACCAGCCATGGGGCGGTGCCAACCCCCGCCTTTATGCCGGTAGGCACCAGAGCCTCCGTAAAGGGGCTTCACCCGCCGCTTTTGAGAGAGGCTGGAGCCACCATCTTGCTTTCCAACACTTTCCACCTGGCCTTAAGACCTGGCAGCGAGCGGATAAGAGATCTCGGCGGCCTTCACCGCTTCATGGGTTGGGATGGTCCCATCTTGACCGACTCGGGTGGCTACCAGGTCTTTTCACTTGCCAGGCTCCGGGATGTATCCGAGGAGGGGGTCGCTTTCAGCTCGCCCGTGGATGGCCAGAAGCTTTTTTTGAGCCCGGAGAGGGCAATGGAGATCCAGGAAGACCTTGGCGTTGACATTGCCATGGCCCTTGACGAACTGATCCCAGCGGACTCGCCGGCCGAGGCTGCCAAAGCGGCCGCGTCGCGCACGACGCGGTGGGCGGCGCGTTGTGCCGGCGCGAAGAAAAGGGGCGAAACAAGCCTTTTTGGGATCATCCAGGGCGGCTTTTTTGAAGAGCTGCGGGAGAGGTCGGCAATGGAGCTTGCGGCCCTTGATCTTCCCGGGTACGCCGCTGGCGGTTTTTCGGTCGGGGAGAGCAAAGAGGATTTTAGGAGGATGGCGGCCTTTACCGCGTCGCTGATGCCGGAGAGCAAGCCGCGTTACTTAATGGGCGTGGGCACTCCACTTGATCTTGTAGAGGCGGCATCCTGGGGATACGATCTGTTTGACTGCGTTCTGCCAACACGCAACGGCCGCAACGGGCAACTCTTCACATGGGCGGGCGTTCTTTGCATCAAGAACGCGGCGTACGCGGCCGACCAATCCCCCGTTGAACGCGATTGTTCCTGCTGGGGCTGCCGAAATGTGACAAGAGCCTACCTGCATCACCTTTACAGAGCAAACGATCCGACGGCCGTGCTGCTTAACAGCCTCCACAACCTCACTTTCTACCTAAGTCTTATGGGCAAAATCCGCGAGGCCATCGCAAACGGGACCCTTGATGCACTCAAAGCCCAATTGTCCGCCGGGTATTAAAAGGAAAGGGGCCCTGACGGGCCCCCTAGCTGATTGAACCGAATGAGGCCAAGGCCTATTTTAAAACCTGAACTTGGTCGGCCTGTGGCCCTTTTGCCCCCTCCTTGATCTCGAACTGCACCTTGTCGCCCTCAGCCAGCTTCTTGAAGCCCGAACCGAGGATGGCGCTGTAATGGACGAAGACATCCTTGCCCTCGTCAGCCGTGATAAACCCATACCCCTTCTTCTCGTCGAACCACTTCACTGTACCGGTAGCCATCGTAACTCCTTAATCAATTCGCGTTCCGGGAAACCGTTCGCCGGAAACGCCCCGATTTTAGCACCGCAAAAATGGGCAAGTCAAGCGGCGGGGGTCTCCCACATCGCGGGATTGGGGCTAAGGCCAGGACTTCCATACCGGCCTTGTTTCTGTCACAATGATTTGCCAAGGCTTTTTCTTTTCGGCCTTGATAGAGGGCTGTTGGCGCAGGACACTTTTGAAGGTCGTGTAGTACAGACGCTGGGAAAGTGGCACGCCGTCTGGGACGGCGGCCGCGTGCGGCCGGCCTTTCCGGGCGGGCGGCTTGCGCTGCGCGCCGAAGGCTGCAAGAACCGCGTCGCCGTCGGCGACTTTGTCGTGGCTCGTTCACAGCCTCAAGGCGAAGCCCTCATAGAAGAGGTGCTCCCGAGAAAAAACAAGCTGTCCAGGAGGATAACTTTTTCCGGCCAGGAACACGTCGTCGCGGCGAACATAGACCTCGTGGCGGTCATGCTCGCCCCCAATCCAGCGCTCAACACTTCGCTGCTCGACAGGTTCCTGACCGCATCGTTCGCGGCCGGGATTGACGCCGCCATTATAGCAAACAAGGTTGACCTGCTTGATCCTCAAGAAGCCCTGAGCGCGCTGGCGCCTTACAAAGAATTGCATTTCCCTATTTTCCCAATGTCGGCCAAGAGTGGCGAAGGAGTCGAGGAGTTCCGGCGATGCCTCGCCGGGCGTTGGACGCTGCTCTTGGGCCATACCGGCGTGGGAAAAACCACGCTCACGAACCTCCTGGCTCCAGATGCCCAGCGGGCCATCGGCGAAGTGTTCGAAAAGACCGGCAAAGGCAAACATACGACGACAAGCGCCCTCGCGCACAGGCTGGCCAACGGGGGAGTGCTCATAGACACCGCTGGCATCAGGGAATTCGCCTTATGGAACGTCACGTGGCGGCAAGTCGAGTCGGCCTTCGCCGAGATTTCGGCCGCCGGCCAAGGCTGCCGGTTTCCGGACTGTCATCATCGGAACGAGCCCAATTGCAAGGTACGGCCGGCGGTTGACGCGGGGACAATTTCTCCCGGCCGATATGCAAGCTACCTTACGCTCCTTCAAGAAGCGGAATAATGTTGGAACTCGCTGAAATAGCCGCATGGTGCATAGTGGCATGGTGGGGCGTTGCTTTGTCCTGCTCGGTCCTCAACCGATTGTTCATTCCGCGGCTGCCACGGCGCGAGGCGGCGGATGAACAACTGCCCTCGCTCAGCGTCGTGATTCCCGCGCGCAACGAGGCATTGGCCATAGAAGCGGCGGTCGCCTCCCACTGCTCCCAGGCATATCCGCGCCTTCAAGTCGTCGTCTGCGACGACGGCTCCACGGACGCAACGCCCGAGATTCTTGCGCGCCTGCAACAGCGGTTCGGAAACCTTGAAGTTGTTCGGGGGCAGGAACCGGACAAGGGTTGGATCGGCAAACCAAACGCCATGCGCCAGGCCCTCGCACGGGCCAAAGGCGAGGTCATACTTTTCGTGGACGCTGATGTCCGCTACGCACAGGGCGTTCACCGCCGGGCGGTTTCGGAGATGGTCAGCGGCAACTACGACATGGTCCTCCTGCTTTCCACGCTCGAAGGCAAGGGCTTGGAGCCGCTCGTAACCTCATTCCTTGACGCCTTCGCTTTATATTCCGTTCCCACATTCCTGGCCAATGTCCAGCGGTTGCGATGGTTCGCCTTTGGCGCTGGCTCCGGCAATCTCGTGCGCCGGGAAGCGCTGGAGGCGATCGGGGGATTGGAGTCCATCAAGTCCGAGGTCGTGGATGACGTTGCGCTAGGCAAGAAAATTAAAGCTTGGCGCGGGCGCTTCAGGCTTGTGACCGCCTTCGGCGACGTCAGGGTAAGAATGTACCCAAGCTTCAGCGCCTCGGTCGAAGGCTTCACCAAAAACCTATACTCGGCCTTCAACAGGAATCCGCTGTTCGGCGGAGCTGGTTTTCTGGCGGACATGGCCGTTCACGTGGCGCCCCCGCTGGCGCTTGGGCTATCGTTTCTCCTTCCCGGAGCCTTTACGCTAAGACTCCCGGCGCTTATCGGCACCTTGGCAGGGGCCGCCTGCAACCTCCAGGTCTCGCTTTGGTCCGGCCAGCCTCTATGGACGGCCTTTTGCTTTCCAGCGCGGACGCTGGTCTGGACTTACATTTTTCTTAGTTCGATGCGGCGTTACAGGCGCGCAGGCATAACGTGGCGGGGGCGAACCTA
>JAEMPZ010000208.1 GCA_022759065.1 Acidobacteriota bacterium
CAAACTGGACAAGAGCAGGAACGACCTTTGGAATGTCACCTACCACGACCCGTGCAACGTCGCCAGAGGAATGGGGCTGCTGGAAGAACCTCGCTACGTTTTGAACTCCGTGTGCAACAATTTCCACGAAATGCCGGAGAACACGATCCGCGAGCAGACCTTCTGCTGCGGTTCGGGAGCCGGCCTCGGCACCGACGAAAACCTCGAAATGAGGATGCGCGGCGGCCTGCCGAGGGGCAACGCCGTCAAGTACGTCAAGGAGAACTACGGCGTCAACCTCTTGACTACCATCTGCGCCATTGACAAGGCCACGCTTCCCGCCGTCGTTGACTACTGGGTCGGGGGCGTCGAGGTGGGCGGCATCCACGAGCTGGTCGGCAACGCCCTCATCATGAAGGGCGAGAAGGAACGCGCGACCGACCTCAGGGGCACGCCGTTAAAGAAGGAAAAGGAGGGGGCCGATGCGTGACAAGGGCCTGATATTCGGCGGCCTCGGCATCTTTCTGGTGGCTGTCACATTCCCGGTCTGGTACAACGTGGCCGCCGGGACGACGAACAAGGGGCCGGAGCCAAAGCTGCCCGCGGCAGAAAAGCAGTGCGTGGCGCCTACAGAGACGATGAGAACATCCCACATGGACATGCTCATCACCTGGCGCGACCAGGTTGTAAGGCAAAACCGGCGCGAATACAAGGCTTTTAACGGCGCCACCTACGAGATGCGCCTCACGGGGACATGCCTCAAGTGCCACGACAACAAGGCGGAGTTCTGCGACCGCTGCCACAACTACGCTGGCGTCCAACCCTATTGCTGGGAGTGCCACGTTGACCCCGCGCACTTGCAGAGAAGCGGAGGCTGAGCATGGACAGAAGAAAATTCCTCGGCATCGCCGCTGGCGCCTCGGCGCTGGCAATCGCCGGAAGCGCGCTTCCGAAAGTCATCGGGGGCGGAAGCGAAGGCGGAACCGAGCCCTCTTCGGCGGTCCGGTGGGCGATGGTGATCGACCCGTCCAAGTGCCTTAAGAAGGACGGCTGCACGGCGTGCATGGATGCGTGCGACAAGATTCACAACATCCCCGACTTCCACGACCCGAAGCACGAGGTGAAGTGGATTTGGAAGGAGCCCTTCGAGAACGCCTTCCCCGAGCAGGAAAACAAGTTCACTGCCGAGAAGTTCAAGGACAAGCCCTTCATCCTTCTCTGCAACCACTGCGACAATCCGCCGTGCGTCAGGGTTTGCCCAACGCAGGCCACGTGGAAGCGCGAGGACGGCATAGTTATGATGGACTGGCACCGATGCATAGGCTGCCGCTACTGCATGGCAGCCTGCCCCTACGGTTCCAGAAGCTTCAATTGGCTTGACCCGCGGACTCACATCGAACGCATGGATCCAGGTTTCCCGACTCGCACCAAGGGAGTGGTTGAGAAATGCACGCTCTGCGAGGAGCGCATCGCGCG
Source organism: Acidobacteriota bacterium (assembly GCA_022759065.1). GTDB lineage: Bacteria > Acidobacteriota > UBA4820 > UBA4820 > DSQY01 > JAEMPZ01. The sequence continues at coordinate 1,456 of JAEMPZ010000208.1, forward strand.
CGGCGAGAAGCCGGCCTGCGTTGAGGCCTGCCCGGAGAAGGCGATGGTCTTCGGGAACCTCTCCGACCCGAAGTCGGAGGCGCGCCAGCTTTTGCAAGAGCGCTACAGCATAAGAAGAAAGCCCGAGCTTGGCACCCAGCCTGAGGTTTACTATCTGATCGATTAGCGAGAAGGGAAGGGGAAGCCCCTTCCCGTCGAGGTAATAGGAGCCGACGATGTTCATGTTCGAAAAAGCTGTCGTTGGGAGCAAGAGGTACTGGGCCTGGGTCTTGAGCCTCTGCGCCGTCATCGGGCTGGGCTTCCTCTGCTACCTGCTTCAATTGAGGGACGGCCTCGGCATCACTGGCATGAGCCGCGACGTGAGCTGGGGGCTTTACATTGCCCAATTCACCTTCTTCGTCGGCGTGGCGGCCTCCGCGGTGATGGTGGTCCTGCCCTATTACCTCCACGACTACAAGGCGTTCGGCAAGATCACGATCCTGGGGGAATTTCTGGCCGTCTCCGCCGTCACGATGTGCATGCTCTTCATCTTCGTTGACATGGGCCAGCCGATGCGCGTCATGAACGTCATGCTGCACCCGACGCCCAACTCGATGATGTTCTGGGACATGGTCTCTCTCTCCGGCTACCTGGTGTTGAACGCGCTTATATCGCTTATCATGCTGAGCGCCGAGCGAAAGGGAGTCGCGCCGCCGAAGTGGATCAAACCCGTGATTCTTCTTTCGATTCCGTGGGCGGTCTCGATTCACACGGTCACGGCCTTCCTTTACAACGGCCTGCCGGGGCGCGCCTTCTGGCTGACCGCGATCCTCGCCCCGCGCTTCCTCGCCTCGGCCTTCGCCGCCGGCCCGTCGCTGCTCATCCTGCTCGCAATGGTCATCCGCAAGTTGACCTGGTTTAACGCCGGCAAGGAGGCGATCCAGAAACTCGCATTGATAGTCACTTACGCGATGATCATAAACGTATTCTTCATCCTGATGGAAGTCTTCACCGCGCTATACAGCGGCATCCCGGAGGACGCGGCCCATTTGAGGTTCCTTTATACCGGCCTAGGCGGGCAGGCTCCTCTTGTTCCCTGGATGTGGACATCTTCCGCGTTGGCCTTGATTTCTCTTGTCCTGCTGATCGTCCCGCGCTACCGCCACAACGAGAAGATTCTGGCCGTCACTTGCGTGGCCGTGTTCCTCTCGCTTTGGATTGACAAGGGCATCGGCCTCATCATCGGCGGCTTCGTTCCGTCTCCTTTGGAGAAAGTTACCAGCTACGTGCCGACGCTGCCGGAGATCACGATCATCGCGGCGATATGGGCGCTTGGCGCGCTGATGATCACGGTGTTCTACAAGATCGCCCTTTCGGTGCGCGAGAGGCTGCCCGAAAAGGCGATGGCGCACTAAACACGAAACACTAGACACTAGACACCTTCTTTATCGAAAAGAGGGTACGCCATGTCCGTGAACGTCAAATGGGTCGAGAAGAGCGCTTTCGCCGCACGCTCCGAGAGCAACCATTGGATAATGATGGACAGCAGCTACAACGGCGGCGACGGCGCCGCGCCTTCGCCTATTGAGCTGGTGCTGATGGGGCTCGGAGGCTGCACAGGCATCGAGCTCGTGGCCGTCCTCCAGAAGATGCGGCAGGACGTGAAGGGCATCGAGATCGAAATCGAAGGCGAGCGGGGGCCTGAGCACCCCAGGGTTTACGTCAAGGTTCGGGCCAAGTACAAGATCACGGGCAAGAACCTCAACCCCGACAGGGTCAAGGCCGCCATAGAGCTCTGCGACGAGGAATACTGCTCCATCGGCGCAATGCTCAGAAAGACCGCCGACTATGCGTATGAGATAGAAATCATCGAAGCTGCGTGATGCAAATATAACCACCAAGGCGCCAAGAAGAGAGCGGTTTACCAGGGTGAATGCGCCTTTGGCTTCTTTGCCGCCGATTTTTCAGCTTCGGGACTTTGTCCGAGGCCGTATGAATGCATCTTGCGAAGAAGGGTCGTCCTGTGGATGCCGAGTTCTTTTGCGGCGCGTGTGCGGTTGCCGTCGTGACGCGCCAGGGCCTCGGAGATTGCCTCCTTCTCGATCTGCGTGAGGCCGCCATTTGAGGTGGCCGCATTTTGGGAAGCCGGGTTGGCCTTGGGCTGAAGGCGCTCTGGGAGGTGCTGCAAGCCGATCAACGGGCCGTCGCTCAGAATGAAGGCGCGCTCGACGAGGTTTTCAAGCTCCCTGATGTTTCCGGGGAAGTCGTGGCGGAGCATGGCGGCCATCGCCTCCTCGCTGAATCCCTCTATCGCCTTGCCGGTTGCTTGCCTGAAGCGCTGGACGAAATGGCGCGCGAGAAGCGGCACGTCCTCTGAACGGTCGCGCAAGGCCGGCAGCGCGATCACTAAAACGTTGAGCCTGTAGAAGAGGTCCTTCCTGAAAGCGCCCTCGGCCACCTTTGCCTCGAGGTCGCGGTGGGTGGCGGTGATGACGCGCACGTTGGCGTGGACGGTGGTGTTCGAGCCGAGCGCTTCATACGTTCGTTCCTGGAGAAACCGCAAGAGCTTTATCTGGACTGCGCCGGGCAGGTCACCGATTTCGTCCAAAAATAGAGTTCCGCCCTCGGCCTGGGCTATGCGGCCTAGGCGGTCCCGTCTCGCGTCGGTGAAGGCGCCCTTTCGGTAGCCGAAAAGTTCCGATTCCAGAAGCGTCTCTGGAATGGCGGCGCAGTTCACCGCGACGAAAGGCCTACGGCGGCGGGGGCCGTGGTGGTGAATCGCCTTGGCCAGAAGCTCCTTGCCGCTGCCCGAAGGGCCGGTTATGAGGATTGTGCTGTCGCTTTCGGCGACGAGTGGCAGAATCTTGAAGATTTCGTGCATTTTGGGGTTTCGGCTTACTATGTCCTCGAACTGGTATTGGCCGTCCAGTTTCCTTTGCAGGTCAACGACGTGGCAGAGGTCCCTGAAGACCTCCACGCCGCCGAGCAGCTTCCCGCCCTCTGAAACGAGCGGGGAGGTGGAAATGGCTATCGGGATCTGCCGCCCATCCTTGGCGTGAATCCTCACCTCGCGGTTTCTGATGTTCTTGCCGCTTGTTATGCTGGATCTCAGCGGGCATTGCGTGTCGCAGAGATCGGAGCGAAACACATGGGAGCACTCTTTTCCCAGGACATCCTCCTTCTTGTAGCCGGTGATTGCTTCGGCTGCCCGGTTGAAAGATGTTATGTGGCCTGATGGATCAACGGTGAAGACGCCTTCGTCCACTACGTCGAGAAGAAGCGGAAAATAGCGGTCATCCAAGACCAGGTTCATGGAACCCTCCACGCAGGGTTCAGCCTAGACCGAGATGAAGTAAAATGCAACACTAGTGGATGAGACCATAGCATTGTGCGTCATTTGGCGCAGGGCCCTTTATGCCCCAAAGGCCAGCGCCAGCGGCCACGGTTTCTTCAATCGCCCTGCAGGCCATTGCTTTGGGCCGCGCGGCGCCCACCCGTAAGCTGGCTTACCCTCTTTTAAGCCATTGGCACGGAATTCGCTCAAGCTGTCTTCCGGTGGCGGCTTTTGCCAAAGAGGCCACAAGCCAAGGGGAGCGGCTATTGTCCAGAAAGCCCATGAGAAAAGACGCCCAGGCCCTCTCCACGGGCCAGGCCGCCCGTTTCTGTTACGTCACGGCGGAAACAATCCTCAATTGGATTCACGCCGGCTCTCTTTCGGCGCAAAGGACGGCTGGAGGGCAGTTCAGGATATTGCTCGGCGACTTGCGCCGCTTCATGACAGAGAAAGGCATGGACACGCGGCTTCTTGAGGCCGAGAAGGACATCCGTCCATACTGCTGGGAGTTTCACTGCCAAGTGAGCGACCGTTACGGCAGCCCAAGCCTGGAGGTCTGCGAAGAGTGCCTGGTGCACCGCTCTGGAACCCTGAACTGCTGGCAACTTCATGGGCTTCTGCCCATCACCAAGCGGCGGTTCGATTCCTGCGAGCAATGCGACTACTTCATCCGCTACGGGCGGCTCAACGAGAGCGAGGAATAATGCCCATACAAGGGCAGGGAGGAAACATGGGAAATGAGACGGTGGCCAACAGCGGGGCGGAGGCCGCGAAGCCGGCGGCGAAAACTCAGGCAACGCCCAAGCTTTTGCCGCATCAGATTCTGGGGACCAGCTACTACCTTGAACACCCTTACCAGGGTGACAAGGTCAAGCGATTCCTCGAAATCTTCGCGGCGGTGCTCAAGCACACGAACTACGGGCACCTCGTGGATACTTACGCGCGCGTTGGCGCCAAGTGCGCCAACTGCGCCGTGGCTTGCCAGATTTACCTCGCCACTAATGATCCTAAGGACATTCCCTGTTACCGGACCAACCTCCTTCTGGAAATCTACCGGAGGCACTTCACGTTCCGGGGAGTCCTGCAGAGCAAGGTCACGGGAGAGGTCTATCTGACTGATGAGAAAATCAGCGAGCTGGCCGAATCGGTCTACCACTGCACCGGCTGCCGGCGATGCTCCTTCGAGTGCCCCATGGGCATTGACCACGGCCTGATGACCCACTTGAGCCGGTACATCCTTTCCGAGATGGACATTGCGCCCAAGGCGCTTGTCGTAGCTACGCGCGAGCAGCTCGAAGGCAAGACCGGGAACACCTCCGCCATCCCGGTGCCGGCGCTTCTTGACACTCTGGAGTTTCTGGCGGATGACATTAAGGACGAGAAGGGGATTGAGCTTCAGTTTCCAGTTGACAAGGAGGGGCGCGAGTTCGTCTTCTTCCCCGCCGTCAGCGACTATCTCCTGGAAGCCGAAACGCTGAAAGGCATCGCCCTGACTTTTTATGCCGCCGGCGAAGAGGACCGATGGACGATAGGCACCGGCTACTACGACGGCATCAACTACGGCCTTTTTTACAGCGACTGGTGCGCCGAGCGAATCATCAGCAAGGAGATCGCCGAAACCAAGAGGCTCAAGGGCCGAAAAATCCTCATCGGCGAGTGCGGCCACGCGTCGAGAAGCGCCAAGGTTTTCGTGCCGAGCTTCGGTGGCGGGAAGAACGCGCTGCCGGTGATGAACATCATGGAAGTGACTCTGGACATGCTGCGGCGCGGCAAGCTCAAGCTCGACCCGAACGTGATAACGGAGCGCGTCACTTACCACGACCCGTGTAACATAGCCCGCAGCGGGTGGATCGTTGACCAGCCGAGAGAAATCCTGCGAGCCTTCTGCAAGAACTACGTTGACATGGAGCCGAAGGGAGAAAAGAACTACTGCTGCGGCGGCGGGGGCGGAACCGTTTCGATTGACGAGGTCCGCTCTTATCGCACCGGCGTCACCGGCAAATTGAAAGCGGAGCAGATAAGAAGAACGGGCGCGAAGTACGTCGTCGCGCCGTGCGCCAACTGCAAGAAACAGCTTCGCGAGGTCTGCGAGGACAATGATTTGAAAGGGGTCGAGGTGGTCGGCCTCCATGACCTTATTTACAAGGCGCTCATTCTCGACAACAAGGGGGGAAAACCATGAACACGGCTTTTTATCTCGCCCGAGGCCCCTTTCTATACCTTGCCTTTGCCGTGCTTATCCTGGGCGCGCTCAGGCAGTGGGGGCTGACGATAGCAGAAGTCATCCGCGCCTACCGGGTCGCGGGAGACCAGAAGATCCCCTGGCAATGGATGTTCAAAAAGAGCCTGGGCTGGATCGTGCCCGTCAACGCGTTAAGAGGCGCTCGCGTGCTCTTTACCATCGCCTCGGCGGTCTTTCACGTCGGGATGCTTTTGGTGCCTCTCTTCCTTGCGGGCCACATTGCCCTGGTGAAAAAGGGCATCGGGCTTGCATGGCCCGCGCTTCCCGCCGCGGCCGCGGACGGCCTGACCATCGCGGCCCTCGCCGGCCTTGGGGTCATCCTCCTATACAGGCTTCTTGACAAGGCCGCGAGATTCTTGAGCACAGCCCAGGACTACGCGCTGCTCGCGCTGTGCATCGTCGCCTTTGTCTCCGGCTACTTCGTGGCGCACCCCGCGCAGAACCCGCTGCCATTTAATCTGATGTATCTCTTCCACCTGTTGAGCGCCGAGCTGATCCTCATAGTCCTTCCCTTCAGCAAGCTCTGCCACGCGCTCCTCTTCCCCTCGACGCGCATCGTCTGGGAACTCGGCTGGCACTTCGTCCCAGGCGGAGGCGACAAAGTAAGAGTGGCGCTAGGAAAGGCAGGTGAGCCGGTATGATAGAGAACCCCTGCATCCTAACCGACGTTACCAAGTGCATCGGCTGCGAGCAGTGCGTCGCGGCGTGCAAGAAGATTAACGGCCTGCCTGAGGCGGGCGCGCCCCCACGGCCCGGCGCAACGCCGGACGGCCTCTCGGCCGACCGCTGGACAACCGTCATCCGAAAGCCGGACAACCACTTCGTCCGAAAACAGTGCCGCCACTGCCTCCAACCGGCCTGCGTTTCGGTGTGCCCGGTGGGCGCCTTGCAGAAGACGCCGGAGGGGCCGGTCATTTATGACAAGAGCATCTGCATGGGCTGCCGCTACTGCATGTTGGGCTGTCCCTACGGCATTCCTCACTACCAGTGGGATTCGGCCAACCCCTCCGTTCGCAAGTGCATTCTCTGCTACCCCTCGCTCAAGTCCGGCAAGATAGACAAGCCAGCTTGCGTGACTGCCTGCCCCACTCAAGCCACAATTTTTGGCGCGCGAGAGGAAATGCTCCAGGAAGCAAAGAGACGGCTCAAGGCCGAGCCGTCAAAATACATTCAGAAAGTCTGGGGGGAAACCGAAGTTGGCGGGACGTCGGTCCTTTACATTGCCGACATCTCCCTTGATTTTCTGGCCTGGAACGGCGGGAAGCAGCTCACGGACGAGCCCTTGCCAACGCTGACGTGGGCAGCCCTCAAGCCGGTGCCATTCGAGTTCATCGGAATGGGCGCCGTCATGGGTTCGATTTATTGGATAATCGAGCGCCGCAAAAAACTTATGGCCGAAAAAGCGCGGGAAAATGCGAGCGAGGAGGGGCCCAATGGAAAATAGGCGGCTGTTTCTCTTCAAAGGGTTCATGTGGGTCCTTGCCGGCCTCGCCGCTGCCGTGGCGGTCCTACGCTTCGCGCTCGGCTTGGGCGTGTCAACGGCGCTTAGCGACACGACGCCTTGGGGGCTCTGGATCGGATTTGACGTCATGGGAGGCGTCGCGCTTGCCGCCGGCGGTTTTGTAATGGCTGCGGTGGTGCACGTCTTTCACCAGGAGCGCTACCACGCGGCGGCGCGCCCGGCGATCTTAACGGCCTTCCTCGGTTACGGCGCTGTCGCGGTCGGGCTTCTCTTTGACCTGGGGCTGCCTTGGAACATCTGGCACCCGATTATTTTCTGGAACCCGCGCTCGCCGCTGTTCGAGGTCGCGTGGTGCGTGATGCTCTATTTGACCGTGCTCGCCCTTGAAATCGCGCCGGTCATCCTTGTTAAAACTCCATTCCAGAAGCTGCACGGATTGCTTTCGCGGCTGGCGCTGCCAATAATGATCCTCGGCATCATGCTTTCGACCCTGCACCAGTCATCCCTGGGTTCGCTGCTGCTGATCATGCCATTCAGGGTTCATCCTCTATGGTACAGCCACCTCCTGCCCGAGCTGTTTTTCGTTTCGGCCATCTGCCTTGGCCTGTCCATGGTCATGCTCGAATCAAGCGTCACCTCATGGCTGTATAAGAGAGAGCCAGAGATGGAAATGCTCTCCGGGTTGGCTCGCCTGGCGAGCTTCGCCCTGGCTTTCTATTTCCTCTTCAAGATGGTGGACCTGGCCATACAGCACAAGCTGGGGCTCATTTTTGATGGAAGCTGGCCGAGCAGCCTCTTCATCATCGAAATGCTGCTTTCGGCGGTCATTCCGGCGGTTCTGTTCGCCATTCCCGCCGTCAGGCGCTCCTCGAAGGCGCTCTGGTTCCTCGCGGCATGTTCCGTGGGCGGCTTCGTCCTTGACAGGATCAACGCTTCCGGCCTGAGCCAGGTTTGGGCGACGCGCAACTTCTATTTCCCCGCCTGGACGGAATTCGCAATCAGCCTTGGCATTGTGTCGGCCTGCGTCCTTGTATTCCTCTTCATCGAAGAGCACTTCCCGGTTGATCCGCACGCGCTTGAGCAGACCGAAGCCGAAAGAAAGAAGCAGGAATCGGCGCTGCCGGCCTTCGCCCCTTTCGCCCAGGTCTGGCTTGGCGAGGGGTGGAGAAAATCGGCGAGGGTCTACTCCTTTCTCTTCGTGCTGGCCATGGCCTTTGGCTTGACTGTGGCGCCAAAGACCGAGCCGGTTTTGCAAATGCCGGCGAAAAGGGCCGTCGGCGCCGACATCCTCCGAATGGGACCAGGGCCGCGCTACGTCTATTTCGACCACAAGAAGCATCAGGATGAAGCTGGTGGCGACAAGAGCTGCTGCATCTGCCACCACCTGCACCAGAAAGGCGACGTCGGGACGCCTTGCGTCGTGTGCCACCAGAAGATGTTCCTGCCTACTAATATCTTCAATCATGAGGCCCACGTGGCGGCGCTCAACGGCAAGGCCTCATGTGCTTTGTGCCACGGCGAGGCCGAGCCGGTCAAGGTGGCGCCGCTTGCAAAGAAGTGCTCCGAGTGCCACGAGAAGGACTTCATGGCCCAAAACCCGGCCGTGAAAGTCTTTGACAGCAAGTGGGCGCCTTCCTACAAGGACGCCATGCACAAGATGTGCATTCCCTGCCACGAGGAGAAGGCCAAAGACCCAAAGGTCAACCAGCCAAACCTGGGCCGGTGCGGAGCTTGCCATGACAGCGGAACCGCCACCGAGAAGGCCTATTTGGCAAAATTTCCTGACAGCAGCAAGCCTGGAGGAGTGAAATGATGCTTTTGTCCCAATCGGGCGCCAGCCGCCAAAGAATTCTCGTGGTTGACGACGAGCCGGACATCGTGGAATACCTCTGCACGGCGCTTGAGGACAACGGCTACGAAACGATGGGAGTGATTGAAGCGGACAAAGCGCTGGCGGCCGCAAAGAGTTTCGGCCCGAGCGCGATATTGTTGGACGTCCTCATGCCAGGCCATTCGGGGCTGGCACTGTATAGGGACATGCGCCTGGATGCGGCGCTGGCCGATGTCCCGGTGATTTTCCTCAGCGGCTATCCGGCCACAAAGCAAGATGGTTCGAGGACGCCACGCTGGGAAGAGTGGAAGGTTCCTCCGCCGGAGGGTTTCCTGGACAAGCCGGTCTCCATTTCGACCCTTCTGGCGACGATAAAGAAAATTCTGTACCGAGAAGGCCGCGGGGGGGCAAATGGCTGACATCAGCCGGCTGATTGAAGCGCACCTTTTCGACCAGGCCCCGTTCATGGTGGCCGTGTTCGATTCAAAGCTCCGCATTCTCAAGGCCAACGCCAGCTTTGAGAAGACATTCGGGCCTTGGCAGGGCCGCACTTGCTACGAACTGTTCAAAGGCGCGACATCCGCGTGCGAGCTCTGCCTAGCTTCAGTGACGCTCGCCGACGGAAAGACGCGCGTGTGCGATGACCAGCTCAAGTCCCTGGGTTCTTACGG
>JAEMPZ010000106.1 GCA_022759065.1 Acidobacteriota bacterium
TAAAGAACCATGCTCTCCCGGCTTCCGGCAGACTCGATGCGCGAGCGCGAGCGCAAGAGCGAAAGGCGCGTGAAAAGGAGAAACATGCTTATCGCCAGCATCCCCCCCATGTACGCGAGAAAAATGTTGCCCATCTTGAAGTACCATGGAACCGATGGGTCCTCCTGGGAAAAGGCGTGGACCGACTGGAGAATGCCGGACCGCGTCAAGTAGGTTCCGTAGATGGAAAGGAGGAACGTCGAGACGATGAAGCAGACATTCCATATCCGGTAAATGCCGCGCTTGCTCTGCATGATGAAGCTGTGCAGAAAGGCCGTAGCCGTCAGCCAGGGCAAGAAGGAGGCGTTTTCGACCGGGTCCCACGCCCAATAGCCGCCCCACCCGAGTTCTATGTATGCCCAGTAGGCTCCAAGAAGAATGCCGATGCCCAGGTTCAGCCATGAGAAGATCGCCCAGTTGCGGACGGAGCGCATCCAGAAAGTGGTCTCCTTCCTGTGCGCCAGCGCTCCCAAAAGGAGCGCAAACGGGATGGTGAACCCCACCAGGCCTATGTACAGAAGCGGAGGGTGGAAGGCCATGTAGAAGTTCTGGAGAAGCGGGTTGAGCCCGTTGCCCTGCAGCTTCATCTGGCGCAAAAGCTCCGCCGGATAGGTTGAAAGGGCGATGCCGGCCTCGTCGCGAAGCGGATCGAAGGGGTTCGTCTTGAAGTTCAAGAGCACTAGAAAAAAGGCGAGCGTTGCGAAGAGGATCAGCGATGAAAAAGGCAGAATGCGCTCGTTGTTTCTGCGGTTTAAGGTGACGGCAAGCGCCGAAAAAACGGCCAGCAGAAAGCACCAGAACAGAAGCGAACCGCTCATCCCGCCCCAGAGGGCGGTGAGCTTATAAACCAGAGGCTGCGTGGTGCGCGAATACTCCCAGACGTACTTGATGGTGAAATCGTCCCGCACCAGAGCCCATAACAGCAGCAAAACGGCAAGCGAGACCAGCCCGGCTATGCCATATAGCGAGCGGACGGCGCTCAAAAGGTAGCGCCGGTCGTTGCTGCGGTAGGTCAGGAAGGATACGGCGAGGCCCCAGAGCGATAGGCCCAGGGCCGCGAAAAGGGCCGCGGAAGCCAGCACGCTCACTTGAGCGGAATCCCTTCGGGATGGCTGGCTTGCGGGCCGCTTGCTTTGGATTCATATTTTGACGGGCATTTGACGATGAGGTCATGTCCCTCGAAAACGCCGCCCTGTCCCATCCTCCCGTCCGCCACTACCTCCAGGCCTTCCTGAAAAGACTCCGGCACCACTCCGTGGTAGTGCACCGGGATGCTTTTCTGCCCGTCTGTCACCTTGAAGCGAAGGTCCAGCTTTTCAGGCGAGAGCTGAATGCTCCCAGGCTCGACCTTGCCCTTGAGCCTGAGCCTTTCCGAAGCAAGCGCTGGCTGGGCGAGCACTTCCGAAGGGCCATAGTAAAAAACGGCCTTGCCGTCGTTGCTCGTGCCCGACAAAAGGAGGATCGCCGCCGCCCCTGCGGCTATGATAAAAGCGACCATTAGCTTTACGCGCATATTGACCCCTGAGAGTGCCATTAGTCCCACGATTGCAACGAACAGGCCGCTGCATCGGGAACGATGCGGCAAAAATAACCGCACCGGCATATACTAAAACAAAACCGCGCCTGGGTCAAAAAGATTCCAATAGCGCGCGATGAAGGTCCTTCCCGTGCAGGTCGGCTGGGCGCATGGCCGCGAACATTCGGATGGCAGCCACGCCGGCGGCGCCGCACTTGATGACCTGCTTGACCTGGCCCGGCCCTACCCCACCCAGCCCAAGCGCCGGGCAGGCGCAGGCCGAAACCGCGTCGGCAAATCGTTCAAGCCCTAAAGGAGGACCATAGCCCGATTTCGAAGGCGTTTCAAAAACCGGCCCCAGCGTCACAGCATCCGCGCCCGAAGCGGCCGCGCGCACAACATCCTCCCTGCTATGACAGCTTGCAACGATGAAAAATGGCGGCGGGAACTTTTTTCTCGCCTCTTCCACAAAGGCCGCTGATGAGGGCAGGTGCACTCCCGAAGCCCCGGCTTCCACGGCAATGTCCGCCCGCTCGTTGACAAGAAGCTTCACGCCAAAACGGCGCGCTTCCGGTGCAAGCGCTGCAACCGCCGCAAAAAGGGCCCGGTCGTCCAGGTCCTTCTCTCGAATTTGCAACCAGTCAACGCCCAGCCGCATAAGCCTTGAAGCCTGGGCGAAAAGGTCTCGCCCAGGCTCCAACGTGCGGTCGGTTATTGCGTATAGAATCACCGCGAGGCCCCTCCAAGCTTGCCGTTGAGCCTCGCGCCGGGCGCCACAACAAGCGCGCCGCAAACAAGGGCCCCGCCTTCCCACGCCGCGGTGGATGAAAAGCGGGCAACCGAGGCCACGTTCAAATCCCCCTTCAGCGAACCATGGGAGAGGAGCGTGCCGCAGGCCAGCGTTCCTTCGGCGCGGCCCGCAACCATGATATTCCCCGCCGTGCTGATATTCCCTTTTGCCTCCCCCGCCACCTCGACCTGGTTCTTGGAAGAGATCTCGCCCTCAAACCTTGTTTTCGGCCCGATCACGGTCGAAGGCGGCGGTGGCGGCGGCTCGCGCTTGAAAAAAGCCATTTTTCACTGCCTCCCGCTCAGGTCGGAACCCTGTGGCCTGGCCTTGTTCGGATAAGGCGGAGGAAGCGGAAGCGATTTGGGATCTTTCTGGAGCTGTTCGAGCAGGTAATGGAGCGTCGCATCGAGCTGCGCGTCTTTGCCCTTCAGCACGTCGCCTGGCATGTTCTGGACCACTACCTCCGGGTCAACCCCGCGCCCCTCGATGAGCCACTTCCCGTCAAGGCCGTAAAGCCCGAACTGCGGCGGCGTGACCGTGCCGCCGTCAACCAGGCCCTCGTGCGGCTCGATGCCCACTGAACCGCCCCACGTGCGCATTCCGAAAACCTTTCCGAGGCCTTTGATTTTCCACGCCTCGGAGAAAAACTCCCCGTTCGATCCCGTGTCTTCGTTCAACAGAAGAGCCAGATGGGCGTTGACGCCTATCTCGGGGTTCGCTCCTGGCTTGCCTTCGCGAGGCTGGGTCATCGCCCAGACCTTTCGTTCGAGCCGCTCCATGATCATGTCGCCGGTGAAACCGCCGCCGTTGTAGCGGACGTCAATCAGCAGCGCCGGCTTGTCGAACTGCGGGTAGAACTGCCGCGCGAACTCCTTGAGCCCCTCTTCTCCCATGTCAGGGATGTGAATATATCCGACCCTGCCCCTGGAGAGCTTGTCAACGTATGCACGGTTGGCGTCAACCCAGGCACGGTACCTGAGGTCCATGTCGTTTTTCAGCGTGCGGACGCGGTAGCTCTTCGCACCATCAGGAGACGGCTTGCTGTTGTACAAAAGCGTCACGACCTTGCCAGCCTTGTTCTCGAAGAGGGCGTAAATATTCTCCTTGGACGAAGCCTTCTGGCCGTCCACGGCGATGATGTAGTCGCCCTCCTTGATCCCGCAGCCTGGCTCGCAAAGCGGAGAGCGAAGCTCCGCGTCGGCATCCCTTGGAGCGTAAATCTTCGTAACGCGAGGATAGGTTCCCTCCTCGACTGAAAAGTCGCAGCCCAGAAGGCCCACGCCCACGCGCTTGCCAGGCGCGCCGAAGTCGCCGCCGTAAACGTAGGTGTGGCCCGCGTTCAGCTCGCCGATCATCTCGCCGATGAGATAGCTGAGGTCGCTGCGGTTGCCGCAGTCCGGCAGGAACTTCGCGTACTTCTCGCGCATCGCAGGCCAGTCCGTGCCCTGCATGTTCTTGTCATAGAACCAGTCGCGCTCGATGCGCCAGGCCTCGTTGAACATCTGCGTAAACTCCGGCAGCCTTTCGATCTTGAATTTGGCGTCCGACAAGTCCACCACGCCGTCGCCGATTTTGCCTTTGCCGCTGGCATCAATCACGCCGAACTTGCTTGAGGCGCGGTAAACCAGCTTCTTGTGGTCGAAGGAAAGGTGATAGTTGTTGATGCCTTTGATGCCGTCGCTCGATTCCTTCTCATCGAGGTTGTACGCCTTCAAGTCGTACTTGCCGTCGGTGGTGTCGGTCACCGACGGGTAGCGGTTTTCAAATCCCGGCTCGGCCTGAGCAAGATAGAGGAACCCCTTCTCGGTCGCTTCGAGATGGAAATACATGCCGGGCTCAACGCCTTCGGCTGGAATTATCCGCTGCTGAATCCCGGCGAGGTCAATCTCGACGGCCGGCTGAGCCGGTTTCTCCTCGGATTTCTTGTCCTTTGCAGCCGCCTTTTCCGCTGCTGGCGCCTCGTCGCTCTCCGCGGCAAACGGCGAAGGCGCGCCATCTTTAAGGACGACGATGTAAGGCGTGGTCATGTTTAAAAAGATGTGGTCCTGGTCAATGACGCCCATCGTGGGGGCATAGGAGCGGTTGGACAGGAAGTAGAGATATCGGCCCTTTGGGTCAAATGATGGGCTCCAGCTCTGCGTCATTTCGTCCGTGACCGGCGTGATTTTGCCCGTCTCCATGGAGTAGAGAAGAATGACCTCATTGGTGTTGGCCACCTTCTTGGTGTAGGCGATCCACTTGGAGTCAGGCGTCCAGGTGTAGTCCTGAATGCCCCATCGCTCCCAGCCGTCGTCGTACTCGCCCTGGTCAACCACTTTGAGCGCCTTGGAAGCAACGTCGAGAAGGTTGAGCTTCATGAACTTGTCGGTGAAGAGCAGATATTTCGAGTCAGGAGACCAGACAAGCCGCATCCTGAAACCGGTGTTGCCGCTCGTAAGCTGCTTCCACTCGCCCTCGCCCCTCGCGTCGGCCAGGTAAACCTCGTCCTCGCCGGTCTTGTCGCTGAAGAAGGCGACCCACTTTCCGTCCGGAGACCATGCCGGGTCTTTCTCGCGCGAGCCGGAAGTCCTGGTCAGGTTGTAGGTGGCGCCCTTTTCTTTTTCAGCGGGGATGGAGAGCACTTCGCCGCGGGATTCAAGAAGCAGCCGCTTTCCGTCCGGCGAGAGGCCGAAGACCCCCGTGTTTGCTGAGGCCTCCATCCAATCGGCGCGGACGCGCACCCGGTCGCTTGGCATTCGTATGTCGAGCTGGCGCTCCTTTTCGGTCTTCAGGTCAAGCACGTGGAGCGTTTCCGCCAACTGGTAGATGATCTGGCCGTCGCCCAAAGATGGATACTTTACGTCGTAATCCTTATAAGAAGTGAGCCTGCGAACCTCGCCGCTTGAAACGTCATACCTGAAAATATTGACCGTTCCGAAATCGCGGTCGGACGCGAAGTAGATTCCATTGCCCCACCACATCGGGTAATTGTCGGCCCCCTTGGAGGGCGATATCTCGTGGAAGTCGCCCTTTTCGAGGTTCCCCATCCAGATCTTCTGCGCGTCACCGCCCTGGTGGCGCTTCCAGGTGCGCGTCTCGCCGCCAAGACGGTTGTAGGCGAGGCTCCGGCCGTCGGGCGAGAAGCTCGCCAGGCCGGCCCTGTCAACGGGGAGCTTCTTCTCCGTGCCGCCGGTCGCCATAACGACGTAAACCTGCTCGCCCCTGTTGGGCCACTCGCGGCGAGAACGGAAAAGGATGCCCTTGCCGTCAGGCGTCCAACCGAGCACCAGGTTCGCGGACGGATACCACGTAAGGCGCTCCGGCACGCCCCCCTCCGCGTCCATGACGTAGACGTCCGCGCCGCCGTCATATTGGGCGGTGCAGGCTATCTTCGTGCCATCCGGGCTGAACTTGGCGTAACGCTCTTCCCCCGGGTCGCTCGTCAGGCGCCTCGCGTCCCCTCCACTGGCGGAAGCAAGCCAGAGGTCCCCCTCGTAAGTGAAGACCACCTTGTCTCCGTGAATATCGGCATACCGCATAAGGTGCGAAGGCGCACCCTGCGCGAAAGCCACCAACGCCCAAAACGCCGCCAAAAGAACAAGAAGTTTTGTCTTCATCGCCATGCCTCCAAATGACCTTGCCCTCGCCTGCCAAAAGCCAAGAACCCCAAGTTGGGATTATACGGCAGATCGGGGAAAAAAGTTTGCCACTTGACAAATTGGAATATGGAGTCTATATTTGGAATCTCAATTTCTGGACGGCGGGGCGCTTCGTGCCGCGCCGCCCGGCTGATGGAGGAGATGGTGGCGACGCAGCGGACAAGAAAAGAACGGGAAAGGGAGCTTCGCCGCGAGCTTCTGTTACAAGCCGCCGAGAAGGTCTTCGGCCGCAAGCCCTTTGACGAAGCCTCAATGCATGAGGTGGCCAAGGAGGCCCAGATCGGGATGCAGGGCCTCTACGAGCAGTTCCCGTCGAAGCAGGCCCTCTACGAGAGCCTGATCCTCTCGAGAGTGCAGGCCATAAGGAAGGCCATAACGGAGGCCCTCGCAAAGCCGGCTGATCCTCTTGAGAGGCTGCGCCTGTGGGCCGAACACTGCGTCTCTTCCTTCGACAATGCCCCGGCCTTCTTCCCGGTTTTTCTGAGGGAACGAATCCACAATGACTGGGGCCTGCAAACCAGGTTCGGCTCTTCCATCCACAAGCTGCTCGACGGCGAGGACAGGCGCGTTAAGGAGCTTCTTGACGCTGCGGTCAAGAGCGGGCACATCAGAATAAGGGATGTTGACTTTCTGTTGCAGTTTTTTTTCGGGGTCCTGCAGGCCAGCCTTCACAACCACCTGCGCAGCCACCCCGGCGAGGAGGCAAAAGAGTGCGTTCAGCGAGCGATGGAACTTTTTCTAAAAGGGGCGGGCACGGCCCGTTGACGGCGCGCGCGCTTTTTGCCGCGCTGCTTTTGATGGTTGGCGCCGCGGCCGGAGCGCAGGAGACGCTGACGCTGTCCGGCGCTCTTGCGGAGGCGGCCACGAAATCAGACGCCGCCAAATCATCAGCGCTTCAGCTTCAGGAAGCTTCCCAGAAAACCGACGAGGTGAAATCGGCATACGTGCCCTCCGTGGACATCTCCGGCGGGCGCACGATGCTGAATAACGATCCCTTCTTCGCCTTCGGCCCGGTCATCTTCCCGGCGGGCGAGCAGGACTACTGGAGCTACCAGTTGACGGCCAAGTACCTCCTCTGGGATTTCGGCCGCAGGAAGAGGGCGGTTGATGCCTCCCTAAGCCGGGAAACCGCCGTTGATAAGGCCGGCCGTGACGCGGTGGTCAAGAATCAACTGCAAGCGGCCGACAGTTATCTCGGAGCGCTGCTTTACGACTCGAGACACGAGGTCATCGCGCTGCGCAAGAAGGCGCTCCAGGACCACCTGCGCGTCGCGCGGGACCTTTTCGATCACGGCGTTGTCGCCCGAAACGACCTTTTGCGCACGGAAGTGGCGCTGAGAAACGTCGAGGACCAGGACAAGGATGCCGACAACGGCGCGACGATCGCCAGGCAGGCCCTGAACCGTTCGCTGGGGCGCGACCCTTCCGCCCCCGTGACGCTTGTCAAGGAGTTGCCCGCGGCGCCGCCGTTGCCATGGGACTCGGAGGGCGCCAAGAAGGCGGCCCTTGAGCGCAACCCTTCCATAGCGGCGCTTGAGGCTCGCGTTCAGGCAGCCGAGGCCTCCGTTAATTTTGAGCGGCGCGAGGGGGCGCCAGCATTCGTGGCGGAGGCTTTCCACAACTACTCGCAAAACCGGTACATGCTCTATCCCTACGTGACGGGCGCTTTTGTCGGCGTCTCGTGGAGCCTGGATGGAGGCGCGCGGCATGCCCGCCTTAGCCAATCAATGACAGAGGCCGATCTGGCGCGCGTGGCCCTCGATGACGCCCGGCGCGGCGTGGCCATCCAGGTTGAACAGGCTTATCGCGATTTCCAGCAGGCGGAGCGGGAGGAGCAAACGGCCGAAACGAACGTCAAGGCCTCTCTCGAAAACCTGCGTATCATCGAGGACCAGTACAAGGAAGGCATCGCCAAGACGACCGACGTGTTGGACGCGGAGTCCATCCTGGCGGACAGCCGTTACACCCTCGCCGCGCAGCGGCTCAGGGCCTACCAGAAACAGGCCCAGTTGCTTGCCCTCTGCGGAGAGGACCTGGCGAAATTCTACTCGCAACTTCCAGCCGATTTAACGAAGGAGCCTTAAAATGATGGCCAAAGCGAAAAAATGGGTTAGCCTCGGAATTTTGCTCCTGCTTGTCGTCGTTGGCGCAGCCATCGGTTACGCGCGCTGGCGCCACAACCAGATATTCGTCACGACTGAGAATGCCTATGTTCAGGGCGACGTCTACATGGTTTCCTTCAAGGTCCCCGGCAAGATTCTTGAAGTCAACGTCACGGACAACCAGCCGGTGAAAGAGGGAGACGCCATCGCGGCCCTTGATCCCCATGATTACGACCTGATGATCAGTTCGGCTGAAGCAACGCTGGCCGAAGCGATTTCCGGGCTGGCGACCGACGAGGCCATGATAGCCCAGTACAAGGCCCAGGTGGCGGCCGCCAAGAGCCAACTGGATCTCGCTGATACCGAATTGGCCCGCGTTGAAGCCCTTTACAAGCGCGAGTCGTTGCCTAAGCAGAACTACGACCGCGCGCTGGCACAGCAGCAGGTTGCAAGCGCGCAGCTTGAGGCCGCCAAAAAGGCCGTAGCCGCGTCTCAAGCCAAGCTCGTCGTATCGCAGGCCAAGGTGGATGGCGCCAGGGCCCGGCTTGAAAGCGCCAAGCTCCAGCGTTCTTACTGCACCGTCGTCGCGCCGGTCTCTGGATTCATCAGCAAGAAATCCGGGGAGGCGGGCCAGGTCGTGGCCGCGGGCCAGCCGATCTGCGCCGTGGTGCCTCTGGGGCTCAAGGACATATGGGTTGAAGCCAACTACAAGGAGACTCAGCTCAAGAGAGTGCGGCCAGGCCAGAAGGCCAGGATATGGGCGGACATTGACAAGAGCAGGGTCTACACCGGCACCGTGGAGAGCCTGTCCGCCGGCACCGGAGGGGCCTTTGCCTTGCTTCCGCCAGAGAACGCCACCGGCAACTGGGTCAAGATCGTCCAGCGGCTTCCAGTCAAGATCAAAATCAACCAGGAAAGCGACCCCAACCATGAGCTGAGGCTCGGCCTCACCGTGACCTGCGAAATTGACACGACCAAATAATAAGTTTCGTGCGGAGAAGTTTCTTATGTCCATGACCACTTCGAACAAATACCTGATCGCCTTCACCGCCATGCTTGGGACGCTGATGGAGGTCGTTGACACCTCCGTCGCCAACGTGGCGTTGCCCCACATGCAGGGGACTTTCTCCGCTGGAACCGACGAGATCACGTGGGTCATCACGTCGTACCTGGTCGCCAACGCGGTCATCCTTCCGATCACCGGCTGGCTCGGGAATTTCTTCGGCCGCAAGAGATTTTACCTTTCGTGCCTTGCCCTGTTCACGCTGGCCTCGCTGGGCTCGGGGGCCGCGCCGTCCCTATGGTTTCTAATCCTGATGCGCGTGATCCAGGGTTTCGCCGGCGGCGCCATGGTGCCGATGTCCCAGGCGATCCTCCTCGAATCCTTCCCGAAAGAAGAGCGCGGCAAAGCGATGGCGCTCTTCGGCGTGGGGGTGATTTTCGGACCCATCATCGGGCCGACGCTCGGAGGGTGGATCACCGACACCTGGAACTGGCGCTGGATTTTCTACATCAACATCCCGGTGGGCGTGCTCGCCTTTTTGCTGGGGCTCGCCTTCATCGAAAACCCCGAATACATGAAGCGCCCCGAAGGAAAGGTGGACTACGCCAGCTTCTTCTTCATAGCGCTGGGCCTTGGGTCGCTCGAAGTATTTTTGAACCGCGGCCAGAGGTTCGACTGGTTCAAAAGCCCCTTCATAAAGACCTTTGCGGCGCTCGCCGCGCTTGGGATCGCCCTTTTCATCTGGCGCTCATTTACCGCCGAGAAGCCCCTCGTCAATCTGCGGCTTTTCAAGAACACCGAGTTCGCCACCGGCACGCTGCTGATTTTCCTGGTGGGGTTCGGCCTCTACGGCTCATTTGTCATGCTGCCCCTTTTCGTGCAGAACCTTCTCGGGTACACGGCCACGTGGGCGGGACTCGTGCTTTCGCCTGGCGGCATCGCCTCCCTCTTCGCCATGGTCTTTGTCGGGAACCTTATCGGAAAGGTTGACACGCGCTTTTTGGTGGTCGTGGGCGTGTTCATGAACATCCTATCGCTGTGGCTGTTGTGGTCCATCAACCTCGGAGTGGATTTCCAGTACGTCATGTGGTCGCGAATTTTTCAGGGGTTCGGGCTCGGATTCCTCTTTGTTCCCATCACTACCGCGGCCTACACGCGCATTCAAGCAACGCAGATGGGCGACGCCACCGGCCTTTTCAACCTGCTTCGCAACGAGGGCGGCTCCGTTGGCATCGCCCTCTCCGCCACGCTTCTAAGCCAGCGCGCGCAGTTTCACCAAACAAGGCTGGTGGAAAACCTCACGCCGCTGAACCCCGTTTACCAGGAACGATTGAACGCCCTGACGCAAGGCCTCTTCCTGCGGTCCGGCCACTCCGCTTATTCGTCGGGACAACTTGCCCTCGGCATCGTGCAGGGCGAACTTCAGCGCCAGGCCGTGCTGATGGCCTTCGTGGACGTTTTCTTCGTCCTGACCCTCGTCTTCGTCATGCTTCTGCCATTCATATTCCTGCTAAAGGGCAAAGCGCCAGCCGGCACAATGCCCCCCGGCCACTAACCGGCCATGCGCAAAGCATAATTTTGAATTAAGACGATAGACGGACGACGGTTGACGGACGCGCAAGCGCACAGTAAGAAGGTGAGAATGTAAGAAAGTTAGAAGGTCAACTAATGCAATTACCGCGCATTGATGCGCATCTTTCACCCTCTCACTTTCTAACTTTCTCACTCTCTCACTTTTTGTTGCATCATTCCAACACGTCAGACGGTCGTCGTTGGTCGAAAAAAGAAAAACACTCACCACCAAGGCGCCAAGACACCAAGGGAAGACTCACAGGGAGGACGGGGAGGTCAGGGAGGAAAG
>JAEMPZ010000025.1 GCA_022759065.1 Acidobacteriota bacterium
GAAAAGAGAGCCTGCAGCCGTCCATTCGGGCCGCCTCTTCTTGGGGCAAATACCCAAAGAACCCAAAGAAGGGCAAAAAGAGGTGCCATACGGCGATGGCCAGCGTTGCAAGTCAGGCTTGGGGATAATGAGTGGGCCATTTAACCATTAGCCTTTTACAAGCAGATAACTTGACAATGAGACCATAAGGTATTATATTATCCCCTGAGCCCGAAAAGAAGGGCGGGCTCGAAAATGAAAGGAGGAATAGAAAATGACGCTTGTAAGATGGAACCCTTACCGAGAACTGATGAACATGCATGAACAGCTCAGCCGCCTCTTTGAGGAGCCGGCCGGAGCAACCTCTTCGGCGGACATGGGCTATGCCGGTTGGTTCCCAGCCGTGGACCTAAGGGAAGAGGAGAAGCGGTTTGTCCTTGAGGCCGATCTCCCTGGAGTCAAGAAAGAAGACATCCAGGTCGAGGTCGAAAACAACGTCCTGACGCTGAGGGGCGAGCGGCGCTTTGAGAACGAGACGAAGAAGGAGAACTACCACAGGATAGAGCGCGCTTACGGAAAATTCGTGCGGTCTTTCACCCTGCCGTCACGGGTTGATGCCTCGCAGATTAACGCCACCCACAACGGCGGCATCCTGGAGATAGTGATCCCCAAGGCGAAGGAGTCGCTTCCGAAGCGGATTGAAATCAAGGGGTAAGTTGCGCTCTCCAGGCGCATCGTGCCGGGGCCCGCGCTCCAGTGGCCCCGGCGCGAGAACTGCCTAGCCGCCCAGGCGCTTTTTTAGAACCTCGGAGGCTTGTCCGAGGGCCTCTTCCAAAGACTCCGGCTTCTTTCCACCCGCCTCCGCAATATCCGCCTTGCCTCCGCCTCCTCCGCCGATGATCTTCCCGAGGTCTTTTGCGATATCCACGGCCTTGAGCTTTCCGGCAATGTCCGGCGTCAGCGCCACCAGCAAACTCGCTTTGTTTTCAAGGCGGTTTCCAATGACGACCACGCCGCTTTTTATCTGCTGCCTGAGGGTGTCCGCGAGATTCTTGGCCTCTGACGGATCAAGGCCCTCAACGAGCCTCGTCAGCAGCCGCACCCCGCTAACCTCAATGGGCTTTTGTTCCTGGCTTGAGCCGGAGGCGAGTTGCAGCTTTAACCGGGAGTTCTCCTTCTCAATTCGGCGGATTTCCTCGTACAGGTGGCGGACCACCTCCGGAAGCTTCTCCGCCGGCGCAAAACAGGCCGCCTCCGTCTCGCGCAAGATGGACTCCTTTTCGCGAAAGGCCAGAAGCGCTGGGAAATGGGCCACTGCTTCGATTCTCCTGACGCCGGAGGAGACCGACCGCTCCGAAGTGATTTTGAAAAGGCCTATGTCCCCGGTCCTGTCAACGTGGGTGCCGCCGCAAAGCTCCTTTGAAAATCCCTCGATGCCTATGACGCGCACCCTCTCGCCATATTTCTCGCCAAAGAGGGCCATCGCGCCCGAGGCCACCGCCTCGTCGAGGGCCATCTCGCGCTTCTGGACCGGCAAATTCTTTAGTATCACCTCATTCACTCGATCTTCCACCGCCGCGACGACTTCCGGTTCAAGAGGGGCGAAGTGGTGAAAGTCGAATCTCAGGTGCGTAGGCCCCACCAGGGAACCTGCCTGCTTGACGTGGGTGCCGAGGATCTCCCTCAGCGCCGCGTGCAGTAAGTGAGTGGAGGTGTGGTGGGCTTCGGTCGCCGCCCTGGAACGCTCATCAACCTCAAGAATGGCATGGTCCCCCTCGGAAATGTGTCCCTCCTGAACCATGGCCTCGCAAAGGATCAACCCCTCAAGGGGCTTTTTGGTGTCCGTCACCTTCAAGAGGCCGTCTTCAACAATAATCTGGCCGGTGTCACCCACCTGGCCGCCGGACTCCGCGTAGAAAGGAGTGCGGTCAAAGGCGATTTCGACTAAGTCTCCCGCGACCGCCTTGGCCACGCGCTTTCCCTCCTTCAGAAGCAGGATGCATGTTGCGCCGTCAACGCGCGTCGTCTCATAGCCCACGAAGAGGCTCTTTGCCCCCAGATCGGCCAATTCACGGCCTCGTTGGGTGTCCATCTCCCCCTTCCATGACTGGCGGGCGAGGTCCCTCTGACGCTGCATCGCGGCGTTGAAACCGTCAATGTCAAGCGAGAGGCCGCGTTCCCTGGCGATCTCTTCCGCAAGGTCCAGAGGGAAACCAAAGGTGTCGTAGAGCTTGAAAAGCACCTCGCCCGGAATGGCCTTGTCATCGGGTGGAGTGAGCGCTGCTGCGGATTCAAGCAGTTTGGCGACCCCAACCGAAACCGTCGAGCCGAAGACTTCCTCCTCGCGGCGCAGGACGCTCTCGATCACGGCGCGGTTCTCGATGATCTCCGGGTACGCCTCGCCCATTAGTTCGCAGACCATTGCGACCATGCCGCAGAGAAACGGCTTTTCGAGCCCCACCATTTTGCCGTGGCGGGCGGCGCGCCTCACGATCTTCCTGAGAACGTACCCCCGCCCTTCGTTTGACGGGACGACGCCGTCGCTGACTAAAAACGTCGCGGCCCGAACGTGATCTCCTATGACGCGAAGCGAAACGTCATCCTTCGGGTCCGCCCCGTAGGCCTTCCCTGAAAGGCGCGCGGCCTCCTGGATCAAAGGCTGAAGCAGGTCAGTGTCGTAATTCGAAAACTTGCCCTGCACGACGGCGGCGAGGCGCTCCAACCCCATTCCGGTGTCAACGCACGGGGCTGGCAGCGGCTGCATGCTGCCATCCCCGCCGCGGTCGTACTGCATGAAGACCAGGTTCCAGATTTCAATCCAACGGTCGCACTCGCAGGCAACGCCGAGACATTTTCTTCCGGCGGCCTCTTCGGCGCAGTAGATATGATCTCCCTGAAAGTAGTGGACCTCGGAACACGGCCCGCAGGGGCCCGTATCCCCCATCGTCCAGAAGTTGTCGTGCATTCCGAGTTCGAAGATGCGGTCTTCGGGCAAAAAACGGCGCCAGAGACGCCACGCCTGCTCGTCCCTGGGCACATCGCCCTCTCCACGGAATATGGTCGCCACCATGCGCTCTTTGGGAAGCCTGGCCACTTCAGTAAGAAAGGCCCACGCGTAGGCGATCGCCTCCTCCTTGAAATAGTCCCCAAACGAGAAATTGCCGAGCATCTCGAAGAAGGTGTGATGGCGCGCTGTCCTGCCGACGTTTTCCAGGTCGTTATGCTTTCCGCCCGCCCTGACGCACTTTTGGCTTGACGTGGCCCGCTTGTAATCCCTCTTCTCCTTGCCGAGGAAAACATCCTTGAACTGGTTCATCCCCGCGTTGGTGAAGAGAAGCGTCGGGTCGCCGGCTGGCACAAGGCTCGACGAACGAACCACCCTGTGCCCGCTCTCCTCGAAAAACCTTAAAAAGGCCGACCTAATCTCGTTGCTCGTCATCATTTTTCAGGCCCTTTATCAAATTGAATCCTGCTCGTCATTCTCGAAAGCTCCAAAAACGGCTGTCACTGCCGCCGAGCTGTAACCGCGCCCCATGACAAAGCGCATTATTTTGGCTCTTTCCTTCGCATCAGTCAACGCCGCCCCCGTGACCCGCCGCTTTTTGAGGAGCGCCCGAAGCGAGGCTGTTTCGTCGCCAAGTGTTATGCCCAGGGCCTTGACGAAGACGCCTCTCGATCGCAATTTCGCGCTAATCCATTTGGGCCCGCGGCCAGAGGCGAGGGATTCCTTGGCAAACGCCATAGCGTAGGAGGCGTCATCCAGCAGGCCTTGGCCCCTCAAGGATTCAAGGGCTTTCTCGATTTCGCCGTCGGAGAAACCGCGCATGCGCAACTTGCGCCTTAACTCGCCCATGCCGTGGTCGCGGCGCTGAAGCAGGCGGACTGCCGCGCCGTGAGCGGAGCCGCGGGGAGGGCCTTGGCGAAGCGCCATCAGAACTTGACGAAGGGCGAGTTCTTCGCCCCAACCGGCGGCGGGTTATTCGCCGCCTCCATCTGCTCCTTGGCCATGTCCGCGGTGGAGTGAACTCCGGCGATCTTGAGCTTGAAGTCGTCAGGGTTGGTCGCCCGCCGCAAGGCCTCTTCCAGCGTGATGTAGTTGTCCTTGTAGAGGAAGTAGAGGGACTGGTCGAAGGTCTGCATCCCGTACTGGCTGTACCCCTGTTCGATATAGTCCCTGATCATCTTGGTCTTTTCCTTGTCCTCGACGCAATCCTTAATCGTCGAGGTGTTTATCATCACTTCCGTCCCGGGCACTCGCCCCTGGCCGTCGGCCCTGGGCACGAGCCTGAGCGATATGACGGCCTTCAGAACGGCGGCGAGCTGGAGCCGCACCTGCTTCTGCTGGTGGGGAGGGAAGACCGAGATGATGCGCGTGATCGTCTCAGTGGCGTCAAGCGTGTGGAGCGTCGAGAGGACGAGGTGGCCCGTTTCAGCCGCCATTAGCGCCGTTTCTATCGTTTCGTAGTCGCGCATTTCCCCGACGAGAATGACGTCTGGGTCTTCACGGAGGGCGGAACGAAGAGCCCCGGCGAAGGAGCGGGTGTCAATTCCAACCTCGCGCTGGTTGACGATGGATTTTTTGTCGCGGTGCAAAAACTCTATGGGGTCTTCAATGGTGATAATGTGCTCGACCCGGTTGGCGTTGATGTGGTCAATCATGGCGGCGAGCGTCGTGGATTTGCCCGAGCCGGTCGTGCCGGTGCAAAGGATCAACCCGCGCTGCTCCATCGAGATCTTCTCGATGACCTGCGGCAAAAGCAGGTCCCTGATGCTCTTGATTCCTATTGGAATGACGCGGTTGACGATTCCGACGGTGCCGCGCTGCTGGAAAATATTGACGCGGAAGCGGCCAAGGCCTGGAACGGAATAGGCTATGTCCAGGTCAAGGTTTGTCTTGAATTTTTCCTTCTGCTTGGCGTCCATGATGGAGAAGGCCATGGCGATCGTGTCTTCCTGCATCAGCCGCTTGTACTCCACGAGCGGCTGCAAGAGGCCGTTCACGCGAATGACGGGGTGAGAGCCGACCTTCAGGTGCAGGTCGCTGGCTCCGTGATCGACGGCTATTTTCAGGAGGTCGTTGATATGCATGGCCCTCTCCTTCCATGGCGGTTAGCTGTTAGCCAAAAGCCAATAGCCAAAAGCGTCTACTTCTCAACCGGCGTAAGCCAGCCGTAAATGTCAGGCGCCTTGCCGGTGACAATCTGCAAGTAGCGGGTCTGGAGCTTCTCTGTGACGGGGCCCCGCTTGCCAGCGCCGATTTGAATCTTGTCAACCGACGCTATCGGCGTCACCTCGGCGGCGGTTCCGGTAAAGAAAAGCTCGTCGGCTATGTAGAGCATCTCGCGCATGATCGCCTGGTGGCGCACCTCCATCTTGAACTCCTTTTCAAGAAGGGTCAAGACTCCGTCGCGTGTAATGCCAGGCAAAATGGCGTTGGCGATGCTGGGCGTGAAAACTATGTTGTTGCGGACCAGGAAGAGGTTTTCGCCGGAGCCTTCGCTAACGTGGCCGTTGACGTCAAGCGCTATGCCCTCGGCGTATCCGGCGAGAATCGCCTCCATCTTGATGAGCTGGCTGTTCATGTAGTTGGCGGCGCACTTGGCCATCGTGGGCAGCGTATTCGGGGCCATTCGGTTCCAGGAGGAGACGCACACGTCCACGCCCTTGGCCAGCGCCTCGGGGCCCAGATATGCGCCCCAATCCCAAACGGCTATGGCCGATTCGACCGGACAGCCGAACGGATTGACCCCCACCTCTCCATAACCGCGGTAGACCACGGGGCGGATGTAGCAAGCCTTCATCTTGTTGCGCCTGATCACTTCCAAACAAAGTTCGCAGTATTCGTCAATCGTCCAGGGAAGCTCCATCCTGTAAATCTTCGCCGAATTGTAGAGCCTCTGGATGTGGTCTTTCAGCCTTAGGACCATCGGCCCCTTTGGCGTCTCGTAACACCTGATCCCCTCAAAAACGCTCGTGCCATAATGAAGCGCGTGGCTGAGAACATGAATGTTGGCGTCTTCCCACTTAACGAATTTTCCGTTGAGCCAAATCCAATCAGTTTTTTGGACCATGCGTGCCCCCTATACAAGCTTCGATTATAAGGGCTCAAGAGCCCAAGGTCAAATGCGCTCTTTTATAAATGCGGCGGCACGGGCAGCGACTCCCGCCGCGTTCTGGATGCAGTTGCCCAAAGAGACTCCGTAAAGCAGGTTTCCGGATACGAACAGCCCCGGGTGCTTGTTTTCCAGTTTGGCGGCCGCATCCTTGAAAACGCCGTGGCCGATGGTGTACTGCGGTATGGCCCGGGGCCACTGCTCAACCCTCGATATTACAGGCTCTCCCTTTATGCCGAGCAAGCCGCTGAGAGCCTCGGCCGTTTTCTTGAGGATCGCCTCTTTCGGCTCCAGCGCCCTTTCCGGATGGACCGCCCCACCCACGAAAGAGGTGAGCGCGACGAAGCCTTCGGGCGCCCTTCCAACAAATAACGACGATGGGAAAAGGCAGCCCAGAACGTGTCGTTGCTCAATTTCGGGACAAAGGAACCCGAAGCCTTCGAGCGAGTGGCCCACCTGCTCGCGCCTGTACCCAAGGCAGACCGTTGCCACCGCGGCGTAAGGAAGAGAGGCGATCTTCTCTTGAAAATCACCGCCGATTGGCTTCAATGCTTTGGAGGCGGCGTCGGAGGGCATCGCCAGAATGACGGTCTTCGCCTTGTAAGAGGCGGGCCCCCTCGGCCCGCTCGCTTCCACGAGGTAGCCCTTTTCGTCCACCCCTACGGAGACCGCAGCCGTGCCAGAAGAAAAGTCCGGCCCCAACAGCTCCGCCAGCTTGAGCGGCAGTTCCTCCAGCCCGTTTTCAAACGAGAAGAGTCCCCCCTGTGGAGCCGGGCCTTTTCTCTTGCGGATCGCGCCTTTTATCAGGCTCCCGTATTGCTCCTCAAGGGCGTAGATCTTTGGAACGGCGTGGCGAACCGACAGTTTCTCCGGGTCGCCAGCGTAGACCCCGGATACGAACGGCCCCACCGCGTAGTCGAGAAATTCCCTTCCAAGCCGCCGTTTGACGAACGTTGCGATGGACTCCTCCGTTTCGGCGGGCGCTGGCTTGATGAACGGTTCCTGAAGAAGGCGCAGCTTGGCCTTCAGAGAAAAGAGCGGCGTGGCTGCAAAGCCAAGAGGGCCTCCTGGCAATTTGACGAGCCGCCCGTTCTTCACGATGTAACGGACGGCTGCTTTGGGCGTGGCGGAAATACGGCGGCCCATGATGCCGGCCTCGCCACAGAGCGAGTCAATCTCGAAGGCGTTGTTCAAAACCGTGTTCGGCCCGAGCTCGAAGATGAAACCGTCCTTTTTCCACGTGGCTATGCTTCCGCCCGGCCTGCCGGAAGCTTCGAGGACGAGAACCTTAAAGCCGCGCCGTTTCAATAGAAACCCGGCCGTCAGGCCGCTGATCCCGCCGCCAAGGACGACAACGTCCAATTGCCCGCTCACTTTGACGCTTCCCCTACCGATGAGGCAAGGGCGGCGATGAGGCCCGGATGGGTTTGGAGCGTCGGCACCCTCGTGAAACCGAGGCCCAGGTTGACCGCTATGGCGCGGTAGAGAATGTCCAACTCGTAAAGCGTTTCGCTGTGTTCGGAGACGAACGAGAGCGGGACGACGATGACGTGGCGCACGTTGGCTTCTGGATAGGCCTTAAGCACCGATTCGACGGAGGGTTCAAGCCACCGCATCGGCCCCACCTTGCTCTGCCAACTTAGGCCGGCTTCTGCTCCGGCGATTATCCGCGGGTCCGCTGAGACGGAGAGGCTTTTGCCTAACCGCTCGCAGATTCCGCGCGCTGTCGCCTCCACTTGTCCCTGGTAAGGGTCGCGCTTGGCGACCGACCGAGGGAGGCCGTGCGCGGCGAAGAGAATCGCCGCCCCCTTGGGAGATCCTGCGAGCGCGTCGCGCGCCACTTCCGCCAGCGCTTCGAGGTATTCGGGACGCGCCCAGAAAGAACGGACCTCCATTTGAACACCGTTCCACCCCAGCTTCTTGAGCGCCCGCCTGCCCTCCTTGATGGAAGAACCGGTGGTCGAACCGCACTCCTGCGGGTAGAGTGGAAGGTGAATTACTTTATCATGGCCTCGAAGCGCTATTTCGCGGCAGGCTTCGGCGATGAGGGGGCGGAAGTAGCGCATGCCAACGTAACAGCGAAAGCCCTCGCCCAACGCCTCTTGCAGCGCCTGGGCTTGCGCCCTCGTCTGCTCCAGAATCGGGCTGTATCCGCCCATCGCTTCGTAGGCGCGCCTGAGCAAAGGCGCGCGCTTTCGCGCGGCGAACCGCGCCACGACGGGCCTGATGAAGCCTGGCATGGGAATCAGATCTTCATCCATGAAGATGTTATGAAGGTAGGGCTGGCAATCCGAAGGCCCCTCCGGCCCGCCGTAGTTGCTCAATAGCACGGCGGTTTTGTTGTTGGTGGCGGCCATCACACGGTCCTTGAAAAACGCTTGCTTTCGCCGGGCTTTCGGAGGTAGGCATCAAAGGGCATGGCGATGTTGCGCACCATCAGGCGCCCAAGCGGAGTGACTTCGATGCGGTCCGCATGAAGGGCCACGAGGCCGTCATCTTCCATCGGCTTGAGGTCGCTCAAGGCATCTGAAAACGTCTCGTCGAACGATACGCCGTAGGCGGACTCAATTTCATTCTTGTAAAGAACAAAATGGCACATCAGTTTGGTGATGATGTCTCTTCTCATCAGGTCGTCATCCGTCAAGAGGACGCCCCTGAAAGCCGCGAGCCCGTGAGCTTTCACCGCCTCCTGGTAGGCCCTAAGTTCTTTGTGGTTCTGGACGTAGCAGCGCCCGACCTGGCCGATGGAGGTGACGCCTATGCCGTAGAGATCGCAGCCGGCCTTGGTCGTGTAGCCCTGAAAATTGCGGTAGAGGGTGCGGTCTTTGAGCGCCCTGCAAAGCTCGTCCTCGGGGCGGGCGAAGTGGTCCATGCCGACGTAGACGTAACCGGCGGACGTGAACCTGTCCACGACCATTTCCAGGATATTGAGCTTCTCCATTGGAGAAGGCATCGCCTCCCTTGGAATAGCCCGCTGGTGGCCGATCATTTCGGGAAGGTAGGCGAAATTGAAAACGGCTATCCGGTCCGGCCCCATGGCTATGATCTTTTCGACGGTCGAGGAAAATCGCTCGGCGGTCTGGTAGGGAAGGCCGTAGATCAAATCAACGTTGATGGAATTGAAGCCGAGCTTTCGGCAGCGATCAAATACGCTTTCCGTCAACTCCCGCGGCTGGACCCTGTGGACCGCCTTCTGAACCATCGGGTCGTAATCCTGAATGCCCATCGAGATTCGGTTGAAGCCGCTTTCCGCGAAAACCCGCAGGTGATCCTCGCTAACGGCCCTGGGATCAATCTCGACTCCTATTTCAGCGTCGGGCGCGATTTCAAAGCGCTGCATTATGCCGTCCCAAAGCCGCTTGAGCGTGGGCGCCGGTATAAAAGTGGGAGTGCCTCCGCCCCAGTGCACCTGCGCCACCTTGCGAGACGGCTTCATCAGCGCCTTGAGGGCGTCCATTTCGAGAAGGAGGTGGTCCACGTAAAGGTCGCCAAGGCTCTTGTCCTTGGTGAAAGTGACGTTGCATCCGCAGAAATAGCAGACGGACTGGCAGAAGGGAAGGTGGAAGTAGAGGGAGAGCGGCGGAGGTTCCGTGGCAGCGTTCGTCCGCTTGATCTCCTTTTCGTACTCCTTGATTCCAAAGCCTTCGTGAAAGTAAGGGGCGGTGGGATAGGACGTGTAGCGCGGCCCCGGCTTGTCGTACTTGAGGATTTTTTCCTTGTCGAAAACTGGCGCGTCCCACCGCTCGCTCATTTACAATTCCTTTTTTCCAAGCTCGTGGACCATCTCCACCAGCGCGATGACATTTTCTCTCGGCGTGTCTGGAAGCATGCCGTGGCCAAGGTTGAAAATGTGGCCGGCCTGCGGCGCAAGGGCGATGACCCGGCGGGCCTGTTCCCTGAGGACTTCCTTCGATGCATAAAGGGCGACCGGGTCGAGGTTCCCCTGAAGGGCGCAGGCGCCGTGGGTGCGCTCGCGCGCCTCGTCAAGGCCGACGCGCCAATCCACCGAGATCACATCGGCGCCCGAAAGCGCCATCTCCTCCAAAAACTGCGCCGACCCGTTCACATAGAGGATCATGGGGACGCCAAGCCCCTTGAGGGCCGAAAAGACCCGCGACGTGACGGGCAGGACGAATTCCCGATAATGATGGCGCGAAAGGACTCCGGCCCAGGTGTCGAAGAGCTGGATCGCCTGGGCGCCCGCCTCGACCTGCGCCTTGAGATAGAGAATCACCGTATCGGCCATCAGGCCAAGCAACCGCTGGAAGCTCTCAGGTTCCCGGTACATCCAGCTCAAGATTTCGCCGAAGGTTCGCGACGTCCCGCCCTCCACGGCGTATGAAGCGAGGGTGAACGGCGCCCCAGCAAAGCCAACGAGGGGAACCCTGTCGTGAAGTTCGCGGCGGATGATGCGAATCGCCTCCATGACGAATCCCGTCTGAGAAACCGGGTCAGGGACGTGCAGCTTATCGAGATCGGAACCATTTCGCACGGTTTCGAGCTTCGGTCCCTCGCCCTCGCCGAAGCTGATCGGGATGCCCATCGCCTCAAGCGGGATGAGGATGTCCGAAAAGAGGATCGCCGCGTCAACGCCCAATATATCAACGGGCTGCAACGTGACTTCGCACGCCAGCTCGGGCGTCTTGCAGAGAGCCAGAAAGCCGCCGGCTTTCTCGCGCACGGCGCGGTACTCGGTGAGGTACCGTCCGGCTTGCCGCATGAACCAGACCGGCGTCGTGTCAACCTTTTGCTGCCTGCAAGCCCTCAAAAACCTGTCGTTCGGCTGCGTCAAGTTAGCCCTCCCGCCGCTTCAGAGTACCACCAACCGCGCCAGGGTTCCAC